>JAGYNC010000349.1 GCA_018400135.1 Victivallaceae bacterium | reverse complement strand
ACGGCAAATCCGCCATCGAAGAAGTCTTCGCGGACATTGAGATTGACGTCCTGCGCCGGGAGTTCCGCAAAGCGCAAAGCGATCCCGAAAAACTTCCCGCCAAACTCAAGACTCTGATTGCCATGCCTGATTATTCCAGTAAACTTGTCGCAATGATCCGAAATTCAGCTGCATAATCAAAACTCAGCCCGGAAAAAAGATGGACAACCGAGCATCGTCAAGGCACTATTCCCGCAAATCTAACCACATTTTGCGGTAATAGGTAAAAACAATCGGCGGTGCAATCATAAGCGCTTATCCTTGAGCGGTTTATGCGGTTTAGGGTTTCGGCAAAAGCTCCATTCTGTAACAAGTTGACAATAAGGTGTTTATGAGTTTCGTGAAACCCTGTGGAGCAGATAGAAGTTTAGAAGTTAAGAGCATCAGAAGTTTAGCGGAAGATTTGAAGCAAGGATTTAAACCCCGGGACCCATCCATAATCACGATTAAGCGTCTGCGGATGCCAGAGCATTGTCGCCGTTCCATGAACATGGCGAATTTCATCTATCCAGCGCTTGATCTCCACCGTGCGTTGTTCGTCGTCAAAATGCGCATAATCATACAGATGGGAATCCATCAGCACAAGGGGCGTTGCGGACAGATTAATTCGCCGGCCGGTTTTCAGGTCAAGGGGATGGAATTCTATCGCGGCTCCGTTCCAACATCTTTTCCTTTACATCCACTATTGTATAGATATTTGGCCTGCCCTTCCAGAAACGCAGGTGTTGAATGTCACCGGGACCAACTTCAAGAACCCGCATGCCGTCAAGGTCAATTCTTCGCATGATCTTGTAGCCGGCATCATTCACACGCTTGCCGGTATTTTTCTTTTGCGTCTGATAATAAAAATCCAGATAGCGCTCCTCCCATTCGATCCAATCGGGATCATTTTCTTTAAAATGCGTGCCGAATTTCGCACGGTTGCCGAAAAGAGGCTTGGCAAGAAATTTCGGCAAACGGCGGCCGATTGTAAAATATTTTAATCCTTCTCTCATGACATCCGATTATGCTTGAGCCGCCAGCTCAAGCAGTTTTTCATAGCATGCAGGCATTCCGTTCTTATCCGAAAAACCTGCTTGCCGATATCCGGTACATATTGCGTTTCTGAATCGAAGCGATTCCCGGCTGGCGGCAGATTTGCACGAACGGCGTGTTATCAAGCGCCTCGGCCGCATGAAAATGGTGCCGATCTATCAGACCGTCGCTGAGTTTCGATTCCACCAGCAGCCATGGCTTTCCGTTTTGAAGAATCAGGAAGTCCGTTTCCTGTTTCTGCTTGTTCCGAATATAAAACAATTGAAAATCATCGCCGCTTGCATCGCCCCATAATTGTATTTTTGTTTTAAGCTCGCAAGCCACATAATTTTCAAAACGGGACCCCGGATCGGTAATGCTCGTCCAGTCATAAAGATAATATTTGCCTGCCTTCAACAGCGACCGCTTGATATTGCGCGTATACGGCCGGATGGAGAAAGCCAGATAAAAATCCTCAAGACGTTTTAAATAATTTTTCGCCGTAACCGGGCTGATCTGGAGGTGGGAAGCCAGGGAGGAAACGGATAACGGGCTGCCCGCCATACCGGGCAGCAGATGGTACAAGTCATAGATATGCTCCCGATCCACGATGCGAGTCAGCGTGCCGATATCCTCGCGAATGACCGTTTCCACGTAATCCCTGGCCCACTTGGCATGGAAAGCGCGCGATTGATGCAGGAACGGCTCGGGAAATCCGCTGTATTCAAGCAACTGGAGGAGCAGTTCCTGGTCGTTGAGGCCGGGTGTATAATGTTGCAGTTGATTTTCGATGAACTGTCCAGCCGAGCCCGGGGCTGAAAGCGTCGCTTCTGAGATGCCCCTGATTTCGGAGAGTATCAGAGGCATCAGGTGAAAAGTAAAATAACGCCCGGCAAGACTGTCCCCGGCCCGCCGCTTGACATCAAGTTTGGCCGAGCCGGTGATAATGAAATGATACCGGTCGGAAGTTTCATCAAAGGCCGCCTTCAATAT
>JAGYNC010000348.1 GCA_018400135.1 Victivallaceae bacterium | reverse complement strand
GCATACTACTCGGGCTTCACCCGTATTATCCCTGCTATCGTCGTCAGCGCAACGTGGCATCCGACATGGTATTTAATCGAAATATTTTTAACAGCGAAAAACACGAAAAACATGGGGAAAGGGAATATCTCACACGGAGGCACAAAGAACACGAAGGGGTTTCCCGCCTGCGGCGGGACAGCGCTCCGCGCTGAAAAAACGGTTAAAAAAATATAATTCCGGTTGACGATAGCGGCTGACGATTGGGATGGTTTCTACCCGTTGTCCATTCTCGTCGCCGTTTTCCTCAACCGGTTCCCCAACCTGATCATTGGACATTCCGTGCTGGATATTGGATATTCAAGGGAAAATGAAAAATTAATAATGCAGACTCTCAAAATTTTCCATTTTCGTGTCAATTCGTAAAATTCGTGGCTTTTTCCTCTCCCTCCCGCATTAGTGTCAATTAGTGTAGATTAGTGGTTAATCTCCTTTCGCCTCCTTTGTGTTCTTTGTGCGATAACACTCCCTCAGTTCTAGCACTGCTTTCTAGGACAGCACGAAGACTTCCCTCCCTCCACGGGCTTTGCCCGTATTATCCCGCGCCTTCTGGGCGGCGGAGGGTCGTGCTTCTGCGCGACCGCAAATTCAGGCTGCCACGGAGGACAGCCCTCCAACGGCCTGCGGCCGCTATGGTTGTCCATTCTCGTCGCCGTTCTCCTCGACCGATTCCCCTATTTTCTTTTTCATTTTTGTTTCAACGCTGACGTTTTATTGGTGCCGGTTTAAGGCTAAACCTGGCACTACTTTTCGGACGGCACGGAGGCCGTCCCTCCACTGGCCTGCGGCCGGTATTATCTCCTATCTCCGTTGGCAAATAACATTTTCGAAAAGGTTTGAGTCCCTATCAAAACTTTTCGAAAATGTTCTAAACAGTATCGTGTTTTCTGACCAAAGCCGGTGCGCCAGCCATAATGCCTCGTTCGGATTGACGAATGAATTCTGAAAAATGATCCACTTCCGGTGTCATTTCCACGCACCGAATCTCAGCCAACGCGTTTTTTGTGTTCAAGCCACGAAAAAAATAGGTTTTGATGGCATGTCGAATCGCGGCACGCCGACTGCTGTCAAATCCGGCTCGTCGTAATCCGACGGTATTCGGGCCGCAGATATAGTTGTCTTCGGATAACATACAGTAGGGCGGAATATCCTGAGTGATGATAGTTCTGGCGCCGATCATCGCCAGACTGCCGATGCGGCAGAATTGATGGATCAGAATGTAGCCGCTAAGCACTGCGCCGTCTTCAATAATCACATGCCCGGAAATTGCCGTATGATTGGCCACAGTAACCCGATTTCCGATCGCAGCATCGTGTCCCACATGCACGAATGCCATAAGCAAAGTGTCTGAACCGACGACAGTACGCCCCTGCGCGAAAGGTGAACGGTGAATGGTAACGTACTCCCGGAGCGTGGTACGGGCACCGACCTCCGTATAGGCAACTGTGCCCGGCTGAAAACGGTGATCCTGGGGTTCTTCGCCAATCAAAGCACCGAAATAGATTCGGCACTCCGATCCAACTGTGGTATAACGAGCCACTTTAACATGCGCATCGATAAAGCAACCGTCACCAATGACCACATTATCTTCGATAACGGAGTAAGGGCCGATTTCAACGTCTTTCCCAATTTTTGCCTCTGGCGAAACCACTGCCGTATAGTGAATTTTATGCATATATTTTAATCCATAACATGGTAAATTTTGTCTATGTTTGCGCCGTAAAAGCGGCACACCCAACAGAACAGAAGATACATGGTAAACGGTCAATAGCAACCCGCCAGCGCTCTGTAAAACTGAAAATTGCGCGATGAATGTAATCCATCACTCTTTGTGGGTCGAGGCTACGACACCTGAAGAGGAACGATTAGTGCTCTGTAGTATTGACCCCGAACCAAAGGAAAGAGTGAGGCGTTACAAAATATGAGCAGAATAATTGTGTTTTACTGATTTCACAGTTGCAAAAAATAAACTCGCATTTATATTATTTGTTCTGTTTTTTTTAAACGAACAACT
>JAGYNC010000347.1 GCA_018400135.1 Victivallaceae bacterium | reverse complement strand
GTGTCACCAAATCCACTACCCGGGTAGAAATTTCTGCCGGTTCACGCTCCAGCACCAGTCGTTCAGTCGGAAAATAGGGAGTCAAATTGTTGAACGGAATAATCCCCTTTTTGCGATCTGGTGTATCATGATTGATGCTTTCAACCTTGAGCATCGCAAAGAATCGCTCTTTCTCGCGCGGAGAACGAATTTGTCCGGCAACGAAATCGCCAGTTTTAAGTGAAAAGCGTTTAATTTGCGAAGGGCTCAAATAAATATCCTCGGAACAAGGCAAGTAACTATAGTTGGCAGAGCGGAGGAAACCAAAACCGTCAGGCAAGACTTCGAGATAGCCACTGCCATACATCATGCCGCTTTTCTCGGCATTGGCCTTGAGAATTTCGAAAATCAACCGAGATTTTTCTAAAGCTCCGATTCCTTCGATGTTCAATTCCGCGCCCATTATAGCCAGTTCAGGCATGGACTGTTCCTGAAGTTTGGTAATGTTAAGGCTGGGACCGATCTTATCTTTCTGAGCTCCGCCACCATTTCCGTTGTTGCGACGCACGTTTTCACTCTGCCCGCCGTTACGCTCGCCACGCGTCTGACCTTTATCCGAAAACTCTGTTGTCCGGTTTGTGTTTTCCCCGGACATCCGCGGCTGCCTGGCAACATCCTCGCTCTCACGCTTCACTTGTGCTCTTTTTTCAAGAGATTGACTGAATAAATCCGGCTCGGACGAATCACCTCCGCGAAATGATTTGGGGTGTTCAACTTCTCCGGGTACTGCCGTTTGGGCTGTTTTGGGTGGTCGTCCGCGACGCTTTTTTAAGGGTTCATTATTACTGGGACGCGATTCATTGTTTTTTTCTTGATCACTCATGATCCACTCCTGTAAGTTCAGTTATTAGCAGGTTGCATTGTTGTTGTAATATTTCAATCGATTCGTTATTGATCAGACCGTAGTCTGCCTTGTGTAATTTTTCGTAATCCGTAATTTGGCCGCGCAAACGTCGCGAAATTTCCAGAGAGGTAAAGCCGCGCAAGCGTCTCAAACGCTCATTTCGAATAGTTGACTCGGTATAAATTGCCACTGTCTTGTCGCACATTCCATCCCAGTCTGCTTCAAAGAGAAGTGGCGCCTCAAACATTACCGGCGACTCCCCGCGGTTGTTGATAATCGCCGTCGCCGCCCGGTAAATTGCTGGATGCATCAATGACATCAACCAATCAAGTTCGTTTTCTGCTTCATTATTGTGGCCAAACACAATGGCCGCAATCCTTTTTCGATCAACCACTCCTTGTGCGTCAAAAACTTCGCCACCCCAGTGCTCCCGAATAGCACTTCTGACTTCAAAACTATCGTCATAAAGACAATGACAAAGTTCATCCGCGCTGACAGTCAACCACCCGGCTTTATTAAAAAATTCGAGGACTGTACTCTTCCCGCAGCCAAGACCTCCAGTAAGTCCCACAATCATTATCCTGAACCCCACTCGTAAGTTAAAAAAATTGACCCAATTAACCCTGGAATACGCAACCAAAAAACATCTCCAAAACTTTCCGGGTTCGGAAAATTTTAATCTGTTTCATTTTATATCGCACAGGCAAAATAAAATAAAGAGTGAGTATTCAAACGACCTTTCGTAAAAAGGGCTTCAAGCATGATAATGCCGAGCTTCGTATTCCTGCTCGCGCCATCCTGACGGCAGGCGGGTGGATTTGGGTTGCGGGCGATGCCCTCCTTAACAGATATCCCCCCGGTACAACTACAACAAGCAGTGACACAACGAAAAGCAACAGGTGATTGTCAAAGGCTTTTCCAGAGTGTTAAAGTCAGCGCGTAAGAACAAAATTTATTGATACTTGTCGAAAACAACATATAGTAAAAATGAAGCACATTGTCGGGAATAAATACGAAATAAGAGTTTGAAGTAAAAGCTTTCAGCTCTACAAACTGTTTGTTAGTATAGCCCAACAATAATCACAAAGCAAATGAATTTAAAAAAAAAAATTAAGATGCGCTATTTACCCGTAATGCCTCACTCTTTCCTTTGGAGCGGGGTCAATACTACAC
>JAGYNC010000346.1 GCA_018400135.1 Victivallaceae bacterium | reverse complement strand
TCAGTAGGACGCAAAAACTTGACAAAAGCCACTGCTCCGGCAACTGAAAACAACCGCAACTATAAAGCTTGAGAGTACCGAGTTCTCGCGCTTTTGCATCCAAGGTCGCTCAGATGCGGCAAGCGTTAAAACTGCCGTTTATAGGACTGCCGGAGAGATAATTCCGGCTTTAAACCCCCTTGCCGGGGGCTTTTTTTCGTCAGGCCGCTCGTTGAAAGCGGTTTTTGCGCTCCAATGCACGTTTTTCCCAAATGAATTTCACCAGTTTTAAGGCGCAGGAGCCACTCAAGAGAAATTCAGTGAAGTTATTTTTGAGCGCCATGCCGACGACCATTTCAGAAGGGCATTGATTATAGTTCATTGTTCGCAGCCATGAGCCGAATGAAGCCCAAACCAGCGCCGGCGCTGTTGTTGACAACGCAACCATGATTCCCTGTGCGACAATGCCAACTTGGATGAAACGGTGATATGCATCAAGTTTACGTCTGATCGCCTGACGGTATTCTTTGCTTTCCATATGAGGATATTGGTTGCCTTGCCTGCGCCGCAACGGTTTCATCGCGGACATCCAAAAGTGGTAAAGATACGCGCCAACTGTATGAATCGCCTGTTTGAAGCTGACTTCGATTTTGAAACGATATGAGTAAAGCTCAATGATTTCCAGCGCGGTCATTTCAAGGTCGGTTCCCATCAGGATACAGCGTCCGCGTGTGGGATGAACTACCAGGACGAAGCGTACCATTATCCCTATCGGCCGCCACAGCAAATCAATGGAGCGATAGCGCAAAGTCACATCTGTTTCTCCGTATACCGGGCTTGGAGCGTCAATCATTTTGTCCGCATCGCTGAACAGGGAAATCAACTTTATCTTTTCCCCGTAAACTTTTTTCCTTCCGCGTTTGCCCGGTGGAGTCGGCGGCGCCGGAAAGTAAGCTGTCGCAGTAGTTTTTACTCTGGTGACCAAATGATTGCCCAACTCAAGCAACGGCAAGATTATCTTTCTGGAAGCATAATAGGCATCGGCCAGGAAAATGAAATTTTCCGGAACACACAAAGTATTGAGCAATATTACCATTTTGTCCAGCAACGAGCGTTTGTCGCGATTGGAAAACACCACGCCTTCATGGATCCGGGCGGCCAGCGGCAAAGCCATAATGCTGTTCAAGCCCCTGACAAGCAATGCCGCCGCCTGACATGAGTGTCCCATGATATATTCGGGTTTGGTATTCGATTCCGACTCTTGATGCAATAATTTAACGCCGGGCATTTTCCTGCCGGATTTACCGATTTTCAGTCCATCGCCAACGATTACCGGCATGCCATGGAAACGAACAATCCCCGGATGCAGCTTGAACACCAGCGCCGTCCAGAGTTGGTTCAATAATTCGACTTTCAATGCCGGGCTGTGAAAAAAATCCAACATTCGGTCGTAGCAAAACGGAGCCAAACCAACGCAACGCACAAAGCTGCTCACTCCCAACAAATCGTCTCGAGTTGAGAACCCGATCAACGCCACTAAAAACCACATAAATGTTCGCTCTCTCGAACAACACCCGCGCAATTGACTTGCCCATTTCCACCATTCCTGCCAGATTTTCAACTTTTTCTCCTTTTTTTGGGGTTTGCGATTTGAAAACATCAACATATGTGTCATAATAATGACACATATATGCAAAATTTCAACCCTGAACGGAGAAAAACATGAAAAAAAGCACAAAACTTAAGCGGGAAATCGCGAAATTGAAGAAACAACTGAACGAATTGGGTGATATGCGTCCCGGTTCCTTAACGAGGCAGTCACGCAGCTGGGGCAAAGAGTATTGGCAGATAAGTTATACACATCGCGGTCGCGGACGAACCGGATACGTCAGCGATGAAAATTATTCAAGGGTAAAAAGAGAAACGGAAAACTACAAGAAATTCAAAGAGGTATGCGCCATATTAGTTGACAAGTCAATCGAATATGCTAAATTAGTGGACAAAGAGACCGACTCTTGACGGGCAAGAACTCGGTACTCTCAAGCAGTAAATTATCCAAATTTCCTTTATAGCCAGTCTTTTCTCT
>JAGYNC010000345.1 GCA_018400135.1 Victivallaceae bacterium | reverse complement strand
TACCTAGGCACGCGTTCGATAAGTGTGAAATTCCGACCTCTTTTTTCCGTATTCATTTTTTATGACTCCATTTTGTTAACTAGATATGCATATAAGCCAACATTTAAGACTACTCTTTTTCAACAAAAGGTTCAAAACAGCGTTCCAGCGAGTTTTTCCGCCTGGTTTTTCCAGTTGTCCGCATCCGCGTCAAAGGGTATGATGACGACGGCGGAATCAAAACTTTTCCCGGCGGCTACAGTGCCTTTTGTAAAGGTCTGGAAGTAAAATTTGCGATAACGCGGCGGCTGATCCCAGACTTTACAGAATGAGGGGACGCCTTCAGGGGTTCTGGTTATGGCGATCAACACATTGGAATTCATCGAAGGGGCATGAAAGGCAAGCCATTTCATCGGCGTGTTGGCGATAAAGCCGCCGGTGCCGGGGAAATCGCCACTGATGCTTTTTCCATCGCTTTTTATTCCGTACCACTGAGCCATGTCGGTGGTCATAGGGCACATAAAGTGATATATGAGATTAAGCGGTGTGTCCTTTTCCGCTTTCAGGCTGACTTTTTCTTCGATCCTGTCGCTGAGAATACGGGTCTCGGTGCGTATTCTCAGGTCGCGGAGCGCACTGGTTTTTACGAGTACGGCTTCACGGCATGAATATTTGCCTGCGGGAATGCCTTTCACCGCCTTGCCATCGATGCTTAATTCAATGGAAAGAATCTTTTCATATTCATTTTCGGTATGTCCGGAGCCGATCCAACCGGTACTGGGGAAATTGGCTACGCTGCCGTAATGCGCGCCGAAGTTATCCACGCCCAAGCGTTTACCTTTCCAGTCAAGGCGGTAGATGGTCCAGAACGAACGTTTTTCCAGTCGGGTCTGGAGGTCTCCGGCGGTGATGAGTATTTCTTTAGGCCAAGCGGTGTCAACAGTTTTGGCAGATGCTTTAAGCTCTGTTACGCTGAAATTTCTGATTTCAACTACGCCCAGTTTAACGGGTTTGGGTGAACTGAACGCGAATTTAAAAAAGACTTCCACGGTTCCCTCGGGAATCTCCCTGCTGGTACCTTTACCGAAAGGTAGGCGAATACGTCTCCAGTCAAAGGGTTTATTTTTGGGACCAGTGGAAACGAATATTATTTGTTTGACGCGTTTTCCATCGGCTCCCATGCAGTCGGCGGAGATGGAAAAATATCCACCAAGCTGCTCCGACACAGTGGCTTCGCATTCCAGAACATATTCCTCTTCAAGGCTTATGCCCTCTCCGACCTTAAGTCCGGGAGCTACCAGAGCCATGTATCTGACTTCCGGCGGGTTAAGTTTTACGCTTTTGCCATCATCGGAGAATACCGCGTTTTCAGCTTGTCCGTGTTGTAATTGCCAGTCTTTGATTTCCGGCAGTTTCAAGGCGCTACAAAACACCGGACTTATGAGGATGAAAACGAACACATTTAAGAATAAAGTTTTCATTTTATTAAAGATCTCCTGTTAATGATTCTATTTATAGTTTCTCAACATTACCTAATGCCGGGACATTCCTTCACAAACTCTTTACCAAAGGTTTGTATTTTTTCAGGTGCTCCGCGTTTTTTTCGTCGCCGCCGGGGGCGTTGGCGCTGTTCCATATCGGGGGAACAATGCCGCGCTCGACGCATAATCTCACGGTTTCTATCTCCAGCAGGTGCGCGATGGTGAAATCCACCACGTTCGACACCGGCGCTATCGGGGTTTCAAGTCCGGGCACTTCGACAATTGCATCGCCAACTGGATTGAAATCATCAATACATACGTCCGCAAGTTCGAAGAGATTTTTCCTGCTGGAGTGTCGGATGAAATGATCGTCTGGCATCTCTTCCTGCCAATAAGAACTTGAGACCGCGATGATCTTCACGCCTTGTTCTTTAGCTTGCAGGGCCGCGTCAATGGTGGCAGCATTAATGCCGATATTGTGAAAGATGATCAGGACGTCATCTTCCTGAAGATCGTAATATTTCATAATCGCGCGGCCATAATTTTCACAACGTTCCAGTTCCAGGTATTTCAATGCCTGGTTGAATACAGACAAACCCGTTTCCATAACCGGATTTATGTTACTCAATCCA
>JAGYNC010000344.1 GCA_018400135.1 Victivallaceae bacterium | reverse complement strand
ATCATGTCGAGACGGCGAGAAAAAGCAAGGCGTGCCAGTGCCTCCGAGGCTGTGTAGTATTGACCCCGTCCCAAAGGAAAGAGTGAGGGGTTTACCAACTTTTCAATTCTATTTTTATCAAAAATAAACTTGATAAAGTGTTCCATTCGGACGCTAACCTTATTATGGCGACAAACCGGGGGATGATGCTCAAAATCACAGCTCACCTAAATTTGAAGATGGCGATGAGTTCTCCGGCTTCACGATACCGGAAGACCACTGAAAGTAAACCGTAAAAGAAACAAAAGACAAATCCGGCAAACGCCAACGGTAATACTCCTTGAAACTCCGGAAATAATTCCGGCAATTGCCGCGTTAGACAAGGATAAGCCGCGTAAACCGCTATCACGCTTATTGCGGTTGAAATTGCTGCCCTTAACAGCGCCGCGAACAAAGCACGCAATTTCAGAATGGTTCCTAATCGTTTACGCAACAAATATAGCAACAGGGCATTGTTGAGAAATGACGAAATTACTGTAGCCAAAGCAATCCCCCCCTGCCGCAATGGCGACATCAATAACAAGCTCAGAACAATATTTACCCCGATGCACAACAACGAAGTGAACAACGGTGTTTTCATGTCCTTGCGAGCGTAAAAGGCCGACACTGTGATTTTAATGGCCGCGAAAAAAGGAATACCGGAAGCATAAAAGAGGGTTGCCTGGGCCGTTTCTCGCAAATCCGACTCGGAGAAACTGCCACGAAAATAAAGCAGACGTAAAATTTGTTCCCGGAAAACTACTGTAAACACGGCAAGCGGTAAACAAATATAAATCACATGTCGCAAACCAAGTTCTAACGCCCCGGCCATTCCCACCAGGTCATTCCGTCCGGCGTGATGCGACATATTGGATAAAAGCACCGAACCTAATGAAAGAGCAAAAACCCCGATCGGGACAAACACAATGCGGTCAGTATAGGTCAGGGCGGGAACTGCCTGAGGCCCCAGCCATGCGGCCAGTAAACGGTCGACCAGAAAGCTAATCTGAAGCGCGGAGGCGCCAATCAGTCCCGGAAGTGTCATCTGCCACAGCTCACGCAGTACTGTAAAATCTGCGGCACGCAATCTGTATATCAACGGGAAAAAACCATGCCAGTAAAGTAGCGCCAGCAATAACACAAACTCAATAACTCCGGCCCAAACTACGGTGAATGCCAACATTTCCAATAATCGTTCGGTGTCGCCCGTCAACCCCGGCGCCCAAAATAGTAAACAGCAAATGATAAAGATATTCAGCAGCAATGCTCCAAGCGCCGGCAAGAAAAAAACTCTGATACTGTTGAGCACAGCGCTGATAACACCGACAAAGCAGATAAAGAAGGTATATGGCATGAGAAGCGGAATCAGACGCAACGCGTCCCGGCCATACTCCGTTGAAACTAGTGGTTTAATCAGAATAGCAACCCCGGAAACCACCACGCAAATCAGCGCCAGAATCACTCCTAATATAGCAAAAATCGGGGTCAGATGGCGCCGTGCTGATAACATCCCCTCGCGCTCCAACCGGTGAGCCAACAACGGCACCATAGCCGTCCCCAAAGCCCCTTCCCCCAATAAACGCCGAAAAAGATTCGGCACCATAAACGCCAGATGCCAGCTTGAAGCGACCGCTCCACCGCCGAGATATTTGGCCTCGAGGATCACTCGAAAGAGTCCAAGTAAACGGCTGCATAGTGTGGCCAGCGCCAGTGTAAAAGAGCTTTTTAAGATTTTATTATTGCCGTTAGACATAATTTTTATTGTCAATTACTGGGAGCATCCCTACAAGACCAGGTTGAATGTAATCCCTCTCTCTTTCCTTTTGGGCGGGGTCAATACTACACAGCCTTGTGTTCTGTGAAGCTGAAAATTTTGGGTTGGACAAGTTAAATTATCAGCTTTACAGAGCACTAATCGTTCCTCCTCGGGTGTCGTAGCCTCGACGCCCAAAGAGTGAGCGATTACACCGAGAAACGTACATGAACCACATCACCATCCTGTACAATATACTCTTTGCCCTCAATGCGTAATTTGCCAGCGGCTTTGGCAGCGTTCCAACTGCCGCATTCCACCATATCGTCGTATGAGA
>JAGYNC010000343.1 GCA_018400135.1 Victivallaceae bacterium | reverse complement strand
ACACAACTGGTGCAACCGGCTATATCGACGGGCTAAGCGCGAAAGTCGCCGGGAGCAATGGGACGGTGAAGACCGACAAAGAACTGGCAACGGAAGGCGCCGATAAAACAATAGGGACCGGAACGGTTAATGAAACGAGAGAGATTTATGCCGATATTATACCTCGCAAAGACAAGCTGTTCAGTGATCTTCTTGATTCTATAAATCGCCAACGAATACTTGATGATATAACGAAAAGACTACTTGAATACAACATAATCGAGGAAGGATTTATAGACGATATAACCGGAAAGAAAAAATACTTCGACGAATTGCAGATTCCGGATTGGGAAGCGGCTGAGCTGCTGAAAGCATTAGAAAACGATGCTTCCCTGAAAATATTGCTTAATCGTTCCATTAGCGCACATTTCAGAAAAGAATATCCGCAGAAAGGCAAAGCATTGATTCGATTAACATGTTTATCCGGGGAACTTGCATATCATGGAGGATATATAGTTGTCGAAATGGAAATAAAAAACACCGGTGAAGTTCCATTGTTTGATGTCATTTGTGCCATCGCCGTGCCGGAATATACCCAATGGCTGGGTTTTGCAAACAACAAACCCGCTTCCGGCGTGTTAAAGTTGTTTTGCGAAAGCAGGAATATGATTTTCTGGAAATTATATCATCCGTTGCCACACAAAACTACTTTCAGATCATATTTTGTCTTGCGCCTTGCGCCATGGGAAGTGGGATGGGAATTATCTCAACCGGACAGTAATAATCCCAAGAAAAAACATATCAAACGGGAGGTTGATACAAAATGAACAAAAAAAATATTATTTATAGCATTTTCTTACTTTATGCAATTGTGTTGGGCAACGGCTGTGCCACTCCACGGGAGAAAGATTTGGTTACGAGTCCGCCGTCATATATGATAAAAAAAGAACCCGTTAATGCTTCAGTGGCGGTTTTAAGCTGGAACGATCAGAGAGAGTACATCAAAAAGTCCAGCATCGGTATCGTGTTCATTCCATTGGTTCCGTTTGGCCGCAGTATGCAACAGAGCAAATTAGGCGACACCGAAGCTCGAAATTTCTATCAGTTGAAACCGCTGGAAAGATATCAGATGTTAAACGTAGTACGGACTCCAGGCCACTCTTGGGGAGCTTGTGAAGAGTATACTGTTCCCAGGGTAATCGAGGATTATCTAAACAAAACCGCTACATTTAAAACCGTTTACTTTTCAATGTCGGAGGAGACTGGAAACTATAAAAAAGCGGATTATTTGATTAGAGGGACGCTATTCCGATGGAGTTATCGTAGAACCGCGTCACTATATGGTCTTGGCCCCCCGGGAGTGGTGATTGTTTCGTTGTTTTACATCCCCTGGCAATTTTCGAGTTATGAAATTGATTTCATGCTGGAATTCGTTGACAACAAATCTGACAAAACGCTATACTCTCAACGATACTTTTCAAAAATTTCCGCAAGACCGAAAACGTTTCCTTTCCTCTTTGGCGCGATCGGCTACCCTAAGGGAAATTTTACGTCTCAGAATTTAAAGCCGTTTATTGAATACTCCTTGGAAAATTTTGTGTCCAACATACAGAATATTGTTAGTGAAACCGCGGCAACACAAAAAAGCGATTATAATCCGTGAACAAGTTAAGTATATTTTTTTGACTAAAACAGCCATTGCTTACGCAAAATATTCGGACTGGCAGATTATTTTTCTAGCTAATTGAACATTACCATGATGGCGCTGTTGTTGTTGTAAAAAAAGGACAACGGCACGTAAGGATTGGAAATTAATTACGAACTGAGACTATGTGAGCATAATATTATGTGCTCTCCGGGCGCATGTAACGAGACTGGGAAAGTACGCTACTTGCGTAGTAGTATGCGATCTCCGAGCGCATTAAACGTATTGAACGAATCCCAGAGAGGGTACGCTTATTGCGTTCGGAGAACGCAAGCTACTGGCGAAACGTGTTATGGGAAAGTAAAGTTGTTTATCGCGCGTGATTTTTTACTTTGCGCGTCGTACTAATAGTGATGATTGAAAACCGGCGCTATACCGCAATCGTATTTTACCGGAAAATAAATTCTATGTCCGATACCGACAAACAACC
>JAGYNC010000342.1 GCA_018400135.1 Victivallaceae bacterium | reverse complement strand
ATGACAAAACGGAACATGCCAATGCGGTCGTTGAGCGTGTCGGAGAGATAAGCCAACGTGCCGACAGTGAAATAGCCGGTGACACAATCGATATCGCCTGACTTTACAAGCTTTTCAATCCATTCGTGGACTTTTCGTCCGTCATTATGATTGTCAAGAATCACAGATTACCCCTTCACCTTTTACCGAACATTACTCAATCCACTTTCCTTATTCATGCCGCTCGGGCGGACTTCAATATCTCCCCTTAGGTTCTTTGACTGTGCAGCGGTGCTTGCGTACATATTCAATAAATCTCGTTGTTTAATTTTAGCTTAGATTCGGTGATTTTCAAGGGCGGGACAAAAAAACGTATCAGCCGGATTAGTTTTCTAATATTCATGCATGACAATCACGTGAAAAATAACCAACTCACGTATGTTCCTCTTTTTCCAGAACTGCGACAACGGCACCGTCCACACAATGAAAAGAAAATAAAGTTGTCGTTGAAAAACAAAACAGATAAAGTCAAATCGCAGGACTTACCCGCTTAGCTCCCATAACATCATATTTGTTTTTTTAACCTTTCAGGAGGTCAAGAGTCATGCGTCTATAGCGACCGCGAATTGGTAAAACCTACCATCGAAAGGTTAGAGCAAATCGCCGTGCGAAGCACTTTTGATTTAAAGCCCGTTTAATTATTAAAATCACACATTAAAACCTGGAAACAAGAATATTACATGCGTACGTCCCCTTTAAGAGCTTCTTTGCTGGAGGACACAAATCGCCTGTCTCCTTTCCCGGACTTCAATGCATGTCCGAACGCGGCGAAAAGCCCCGCGCCGGTTCCGTCGTAGTGATATTCAAGCATTATTTTCCAACTCGCTAAAGACCGTATCCCACACCTTGTTCAATTCCAGTCGATTAATCCAATGTCGAAGTGTCTGCTCATCAATCATATCTTTGGAGGCGTCAAACATTCCCTGTATATCGTGAATATGTTTTTTTGAACCGCCTTCCCGGTAGTATTCAAGCTTGCGGACTATCACGTATTCAGGGGGTGCAAGCCAAAGTGCTTTTTCTGATGCAATGCTAATTCTGCGCCGATGTTCGAGTCCCCAGCACTGTAGCTTGTCCGATCCGCGCATATAGATGTCCGCTTTATGTCCCGTTTCATGATGGATAATATTGAAATGCCCCCGATGTGGTCGCTTGATTTCAACCTTAATGACTTCAACAGGCGGGCAATAAAAGTCTTTCTCGGGAAATAGCTGCGGCATCATACAGGCACGATTCATATCCAGGTCAAGAATCATGTCGATGTCATTGGTCAGACGCGGTTCTCCGTAGGCCATGCTTGCGACCGAGCCACTGACCATATACGCGATGCCGACGCGCTCCAGGGGGATGGTGAAAAGTGCGAATAAATCAACTTGCCGCATACAAGAAAGACTCCTTGACTTTTTGGCTGATTTGTTCCTCCGACCATTCCGGATGCAGTGAACGCAGAGTTGCGGCCTTCAATTCACGCGCTGCTCGGTTGAATTCCAGGGCGATTTCCAATTTTCGTGCCATCGGCATTTTACGATAAATATGTTTTTGCTGGGTATGCATGGTGCATTATTCACTAATTAAAGCAAAGTTTTTTTATACATTATAACGTATTGTGACAAGCGGAAAAATCAATTTATTAAGCGGGCGCCTGACGAGAGTCCGTCCGAAAAGGTTTTTTACCGGTGTTCGTACTGACCCGCCTGGCAATTTTCAGACTTGACAGTGACAATAAAAGCAAAGCGTAGGACTGACAAACCCTATATGGCTGACCCGCCTGGCATGCCGGAGATTGTTGTGAATTCCACAGGCCTGTTCCAGTCGGCATTCCGTCCAGTCATCCGGGAGGGTTGGGTTGTCGGAACGCTTTATCATTAACTGCCCCGATTTCGGTTGAGGATGCTGATGATGAGGCGTTTGACGGTGTTCGTTGATGGCGTAGCCCTGGACCAGATAGTCCTTCAAGCGCTGGGTGGCCCAGATGCGGAATTGAGTGCCGCGTTTAGACTTGACCCGATAGCCGACGGAAATGATAACATCGAGATTGTAAAACTCCATTGTCCTGGACTGAGTCTTTCCCGACAT
>JAGYNC010000341.1 GCA_018400135.1 Victivallaceae bacterium | reverse complement strand
CCTTGAACTACAGTATTATCTCAAAAAAATAAGCGGTGCTAAAGTGCCGATAGTTTTTGAGAAAAGTGATGATGACAACATAAAGATTTATGTAGGCAAAAGCAAATACACCGATGAACTGGGTATTGATGATAAAGACCTTAAATATGGTGCCTTCCGCATGGTGTCGGGACCGGATTATCTTGTCCTTTTAGGCCTAAAATAAGCGAGGTTGGTTTACCGCGCTGAATAATATCACAATGTATTGCGCGAATTCGAAAATATGAACTTTCAGCCAGTTAGAATTTGTGAATTTCATCAGAATTTCTTGTTTTCAGTAGACGCATGCGCAATTTCACGAAATAGCCGCTCGTTTTTGACACACTCCTACTGTGCTTTGCGCCTCGTTCCAACTTGCTTGCCGAAAAACTTTTTGTCAGGCGAATTTTGATCGCCTGATAAACTCCCAAGCCGAGAAGAAATCCGTCAGCCAGGAGTTGTACGCCAAAAGACGATACGTTATCCGCCGCCTTTGCGCTATAATTTGTACCGGCAACAAAACAACAGCGTGCAGAAAACGGCGGAATTCCATGCGCATTAATTCCAGCCGGCGACCTTTATTGGCCACCATCATGGCAAACCATGCCTTTAAGTTCCACGCCAATGCCGCCATCACTATGTACGCCCAGTTGCTGACCAGGTCATCCACCGGCATGCGCATCGCGTTTACACCATTTTTCAGTTGCTCAATCACGTTTTCCTGATCGCAACGGCCGTTGGCTAATTCCACCACCTGCGCGGCGGTTAAATCCTCTCGGGTGGTGATGTAGAAGAAATACCGGATCTCATCAAAAAGCATCGCCTCGCCTTTGATATGGCTGATGTTTTTGCGCAGCGCTATCACGCGATAATCACGACCACATTTCCCGGGACGATACCGGAACTCCGCAACATGTTCTCCGTCAAGACGCAGATTTTCAAACTCACGCCGCGCCACGATCTGCTCCTTGACCCTTGCCGGACGCCGGCGGGTGGATTTGCAAGCCTCATGCTTGGCCTTGCGCTTCAGAGGCATGTAATCAGCCTCAGATAACGCTTCAGCACGCTTTATCAATGCGGCCCGCGCGTCCATCCCAAACACGAAATCAACCACTTCCGCCCAACGATCAAAATGTGCCGTTAGCGAAAAATCCGTGTCGCCACGCAAGGTGATCGTCTTGGCGTGCCGGCATACCAGATCAATCGCTTTGTCGATCCATTTAACACTTCCTGTATGGCTGGCAACATTTCCCGGACGATTCTCTATAAAAAGCACTTCTTTGGTATTCGCCAGACTGACCACAAGCGGGTGATATCCCCACACCCCCTTGTAGGAAATATCCATGCCGCCCTTGCATTCCCCCAGTGTCCCGGCTATCGTGCCATCAATATCAATCAAGGCATTCTGCAAATACTTGCGCCCGCGTTTCCGCCAGACCCGCCGCCGACTGGCATTAAAACAGTCCATCATCTGCTCAATATCCCTCGGCGCAAATCGCCGGGTGAAATCGCCCGCCGTCGTCGGATCAGGTATACTCTCGGTTTGCAAAGCCTTGAGAAATACCTCGTCCTGGCGCCTTAACTCGATATCTTCCAGCCGCACACCACCCAGCAAAACGTTGTAGGCAATGTTCAATACATGATCCGATTCATGATAGGGCTGATGCTGCTTGAGCAATTCCAGGTCCCGATCAATCTCGCCGATCAAACCGATCCGTTTGACCATCTTGTGAATCGCGCCAATCCCGCCACAATTCATCCCGCGCGCCTTATCCGACATCTCATAATGGATGTTGCTTGCCGACATTACCGGCGTCGTTCTGCCAGTATGGCTGCCGCGATAGTTGGCAAGTTTTCGCTCAATTTTATTCTTGCTTTTACGGATGTTTTCGCGGTAACCTTTACTCACTTGAAATGCCCCCTTTGTTGGTATTGTTGTTTTGTCAATACCTCGACTTTATCCAATATTGGCGGGCGTTTCAAGCATTTCTGCTCCCATTCCTACGAATATCTGCGCTTGGAGCAGGGTTAGCTTCATATTTATCAAGTTCGTGAAAGAAGCATCGGGATGGAAGGTTGATGCAGGAATGGATATCGGCAG
>JAGYNC010000340.1 GCA_018400135.1 Victivallaceae bacterium | reverse complement strand
GCAGAACATAACGACGTTGTTTGACCTGTTCTGTCAAGGTCAATCTTGCGGTCGACGGCAGATTGGCGGCAACCGTCTCGTCTCCACCCAACATGAAACGTATGGCCTTAGACAAATACTGCCGATACGCCACCGCGCCCAGTTGATAATAGATAGAGAAAATAGGGTGTGCCAGATACAGAATATTGTTTTTAACGACACCGCAATCAAATCCGGACGGAGTTGATCTTGCCGGCGCATGTTGATGCCCACTGAAGTGTTCTCCAGTACGGTTGAAGTAAGGATCGTAAACATTACCCATCGAAATACCATTCGTGACCTTAATCCGGTTTGAACGCCGGTATGTTACCAATGGAGCATCGATGAAATCAGGGCGGAATGTTTTCCGGGGCAGAATATAATCCAGTTCGAATTCGCTTGGCCCCAAATATTCCGCTCCAAGGTCAAAAACAAAATTGCCGTCATTATCTTTGCCGCTATCTCCGGAAAGCAATAATTTCCCGCCGTGTTCCAAATAGTCGTTCAACCGGTACCATAGTTCGGTATCAATCGGAATACAGTCGGGAAGCACTATCAGGAGATAATGCCTGAAATCAACTTCCCGATCAATCACGTCAAACAGGACGTGTTCCTCCAGCAGAGCACGAGTAGCGCCAATATCCGGAGGATTTTCACGGTGTCTGATATTTCCCAGTCCAAACGCTTCGGCGGACAGCAGGGCGATATCGGCTATTTGCCGGGCGCCAACACACCATGGTTCTTTGTTTTTCACTTCACGGTAGGCAGTGCCAATATTACGATAGGTGGCTGGATCAAGATTTGCGTCAGGTTGCGGATGATCGCCGATACTGCATCGGGCGCCGTGGGCCAGCATCGAAGCGCATTCGTAACGTAGCGCGTTGGGATGCTTGAAGCCGCCCATTTCCCCCCAGGTAGTGTGGAATTTGCCGGTCATTCCGATGAATTCCAGCCTTAATTGTTGGGCGTATTTGGCCGACAACGGAAAATGGTCATAGTCCCAGCCGCCGGTCGGCAGCGATTCCAGTTCCAGATGCGTGAAATATTTGAGGATGTCGCGCTGGTCACGCGCAATGTGACCACTGTTGTGAACAATGTTCATAGTGGAACTGATGCTTCGTAACGCCGAGAAGGTTTTCTGATAATAAAGGGTTAAAACTTTTTCGGCGAACCGGAGGCATTCCGCTTCTTCGCCCGGCCTGAATCCTTGTTTTTGCATGTCGGCAAGACATTTTACGCAACAGCATGCTCCCTGGCCAACAATATCAAGAAAAATACCGCGACAATCAGGAAAAACGGTGGCAATTTCAATAATTTGCCAGCAAAGCAAGTTCAGATATTCCGTGTTGAAGCAAAGCTTGCGGAATCCGGGAGAGAATACGTCCTTTATTCTGGGATAAGTTCCATCCGCACGAATTTCGCGCCATTCCGGATGTGATTCCCAAATTTGATTATTGACTCCGGCAGTTAGGTATATCTGCACTCCGATTCCAACCGCTTTACAGGCATTAACCTGCTTTTGCAGGAGGTCAAAACGTAAATGCGGATGCATCTCTCCACATTGCGTCCGATAGTAGCTCCAACCGTGATGACAGGTGGCAAACAACGTTATTGCTTCGACATTCGCATCCAGCAAAGTGCGTTTAAACTTTTCCGGATCGAACCCATGTCCGATATTTTCAATATCCGACGAATAGTGAAAATCCAAATGAATTTGGCGATAGGGCAATGAATTATTCATAACACCATTTTTTGTTACAACTGAACGCCATTCATTTTCAGGGTATTCTGAAGCCGTTTGACATCAAGAGCTTTGGGAGTTGATTTTTCCTCCACGCACAACGCCGCTGCGGTTCCGGCTGCCTCACCGGTAATCATGCACTGCACCGTTGGTCGAATACAGCCGAAAGCCTCATGGGTAGCGGAAATGCAGCGTCCAGCTATTAATAAATTTGTTTTATTTTTCGCTACCAGACTCCGGTAGGGAATTTTAAATGACCAGCGCGGAGGATAAGCCGTTTCCGGATCTTTCAACCATTCCGGCCGCGGGCGGGTATCAATCGGATGACTGCCCAGTCCAATACTGTCTTCAAAATCTTTTTGCTCGTAGA
>JAGYNC010000034.1 GCA_018400135.1 Victivallaceae bacterium | reverse complement strand
TCGCGCCAGTGATCTTCACGTTCGGCTGCAAGAATCTGACCTCGCATTTAATCCGTTCTCGTCGCCGTTCTCCTCAACCGATATGATAACAATTTCCGAGTGTTCTTTATTGAATCGGGGTCAATACTACACAGCCGTGGCCTTGACTCCAGCCAAAGAGTGAGATTATTACGAATGTTTCCACCAGCAATTTTTGGTGAGATGGATTCAGGAAGTTGTTTGCGCCGCGCCGGGATCAAGCGCAACGCCGAGACAAAAAGAGCGGAGCGCCAGCGCTTCATTAACATTAAAGCGGAGATCATATAAAAGTTTTTCGGCAGCATGGAGAGCGCGTTCGGCGCGTAATGTGTCGATTTTTTCCGGCAATATGCAATGTTCAAAAACGTCAGGGTTAGCTAGGGACGCATGCGGCGAGCCCTGACTGAGTTGATACACCTGAGCAAACCAAGTGTATATCGCGCCGCAAAAATAGTTGCGTTCACTAATATATTCGCCGGCAATTGCAGCTTCATATTGTTTTTCAATACGTTTTTTTATTGACGGTTCAAGCTCCTGGCTTTGTTCCAGCCGACGCACCCATTCAGTCTCAATCTTTTCTGCGGCCATCTTGCTGAGATTACCAGCAATTTCGATAATTTCCACTGCCGACTTTTCTGCGGCAACCAGGCTGCCGGCGGCGTTAAACTGCAATCGCGCCAGAGCCGCAAACAAACTATCGGCTCCGGCGAAAGAAAAGCGACAACGGTTTTCCAGCAACATCAAAATCTGACAGCGGGAACGGGTGGTAGGCAATAAGGCAGACGGATTACCGGTGGTAAGAATAAAAATTGTGTCGGATGGCGGCTCCTCAAGCGTTTTGAGAAGAGCATTTTGCGATTCGGTATTCATCCGATCACAATCAAGAATAACGCCCACTTTCTTTCCTCCAACAGTATTGCTGGTCAGGTAGAACTGTTCCTCAAACCAACGCACACTATTGGGCTCCGGATTTTTTCTATCACCAACAGGAATCTGCCAGGACTTACCAGTTGGCAGTAACATATATAGTTCAGAATAGGTCTCATCAGCAAGTTGACGACATATTGAGCAGCTACCGCAGGGATTACCATCTTCGTCTGACTCCTGACACAACAAGAGCTGCGCGATAAGCAATGGAAACTCACGCCGTGTTTCCGGCGTATCCCCGTAAAGCAAATAAGCATGGGCAACGCGTCCGGTGTCCCTGGCATTTTTCAGCCCTGCGAGTATAGCGGAAAATTTTTCAGCGTATTTTTTCAACAACATCCTCAACTAGCCTCACAATTTTGCAGTGAATTTCCTCCGGTGGTGCCAAAGCACTGACAACCTTTACTCGTTCCGGTTCCTGTTCCGCGATCTTCAAAAAACCATTTCTAACCATCCGATGGAAACTCATCTCTTCCTGTTCAAGCCGGTCGTAACCGTTAACGACCTCCCGGTTTGATACTCGTTTCAAACCACTCTCTGGTGGCAAATCAAGAACAATCGTCAAATCAGGGATACACTCCCCGGCGGCATAACGATTCAAAATTTTTATAAAATCAAGGTTAATTTTTCTCCCATACCCCTGGTAGGCAGTAGTTGAATCATAAAATCTATCACAAAGCACGTTAGTACCGCATTGTAACGCAGGAAAAATAATATAACGCACATGCTGTGCGCGACTGGCGGCAAACAACAACAGTTCGGTCTCATTAAAGATGGGCTCATCTTCATCATGATGCTTGACCAATTGACGGAATTGCTCCGCCATCGGAGTCCCCCCGGGTTCACGGGTAACAATACAGGATAAATCTGAGTTTTCGAAATACGTTCTTAGCATTTCCAGCTGCGTCGTTTTACCCGCGCCCTCAGGTCCCTCAAAAGTAATAAAAAGCCCCTTGTTCAATTTCATTTTCCCTTTGCTGGTTCAAATTCCAGCGTTTTCTCTGTTCAGTGGTTGCGAACCCGATAATCAGTTGTAGTTTAACTGAATTTAATAACCTGAAAGCCAGTAAACAAGTTTCAACCTACATGGAGCATGTAATGTCAATAAACACATTAAATCGCAACACCTATTTGTCAAAAAATATTGGTGATTTTCCGGAAATCTTTCAAATAGGAGAACGCGCCTACGTAAAAGTCGAAGATTTGCGTTACGGCACCAATCCACACCAGCCGGCGGCATTCTACAAACCAGCCGACACATCGTGCGTCATCGGCGATATGGTTATAATGAAAAACGGCAAAAGTGGTCTGTCCCAAACTAATCTCGAAGACATTTCTCATGCGTTGAACATAGTTAAATTTTTCACCCAACCTGCCTGCGCCGTAATGAAACATGTAAATCCCAGCGGCGCCGCGGTAAAACGCGATAACGAAAAATTAAAACAAATCTATGTCAAGGCACGCGATGCTGATGCCCGCGCCGCTTTCGGCAGTGTCATCGCGTTTAACACCACTGTAGATGAGGAAACTGCCCGCGAAATCATGTCAACATTTGCCGAATGTGTAGTAGCGCCGGATTACGCGCCGGGCACAATGGCAATATTTAACGATCCCAATTATAAATTTAATAGGCATATCCGCATTATCAAATGCGGTGCTCCATCTCAACTACCCAAGTATCTCGAAGATGAGTCTTCACATTGTCGCACCTGTAAAGTGTTAGCAGACGGCTCACTGGTAGTAGCCGCTCCGCTACTGACTTCCCTGAAAAATATCAATGACATCCGCCCGGCAACAGGTGAAAATTCAAGAACGGGAACTCAACAATCCAAAATCCCGGCTAGCCGTCAACAACTTGAAGATTTGCTTTTTTCCTGGTACGTCAATCTCAATGTCCGATCAAACGGCGTAGTTATTGCCCGAAATGGTCAGACACTGGCAGTGGGAACCGGCGAACAGGATCGCGTTGGGGCGGTGGAGCAAGCTATTGCCAAATACCGTGAAAAATATCAGGGAAACAACAGCATTGAAGGCGCGGTAATGGCCAGCGATGGCTTTTTTCCGTTTCCGGACGCGGTGGAAGTTGCCGCAACGGCAGGAATAAAAGCAATTCTTGCCCCAGCCGGATCGCTGCGTGATGCCGATGTTATCAAACGCGCGAATGAGCTGGGACTGGCTTTGCTACACGCTCCGGAACGCATATTTTCGCACCACTAATAAACCCGCTCAATAACAATATCCGGATCGATTTCATCTTTAAGAATTTTTTCCAGACCATTTTTAATGGTCATGGTAGCGTGAGGACATCCACCACAGGCGCCTTTTAACCTTAACTGCACGGTTTTATCCTTAATTTCGACAATTTCCAGGTCGCCACCGTCAGCCTGTAAATGGACACGTAATTCATTGAGACGTTTGGTAATTTGTTCACTTAGATTCATGATACTCTCTCCCTTGTTTTGTAATACCTCACTCTTTCCTTTGAAGCGGGGTCAATACTACACAGCCTCGTCGTTCCTCCTCGGGTGTCGTAGCCTCGACCCCACCCAAAGAGAGAGGCATTACCTTGTTTGTCCTGAATTCATGTTAAACGAAAAACCTCGGGCATAACCCGAGGTTTAATGGCGTTTGTAAAATTAACGCGTAAGGCATATGATAACCTTATCTTATTACGACATTTCTTCTTTATCAGGTTTATCAGGTTCAGCCGTCTTGGCTTCAACAACCGTTTCAGCATCATTAACCGCAGCCACGTTTTCATCAGCGGATGTAACTTTGGCGTTTGTGCCGGAAGTGACCAAGTCCTGCTCCACCAACTGCAAAAAACACATTTCCGCGCCATCGCCGCGACGTGCTCCAAGTCTGATAATTCTGGTATAACCACCATTTCGTTCCGCGTAACGCGGGGCGATTTCATCAAATAATTTTTTTACAGCACTTTTAGAACGTAGTCTAGCAACAGCTAAACGGCGACGGTGCAAATCTCCACGCTTGCCAAGAGTAATCATTTTTTCGGCAAACCGGCGTGCCTCTTTGGCCTTCACAACCGTGGTTTTGATCTGTTCATGTTCAATCAGACTAGCAATCATGTTTGCCAACATAGCGCGTCTATGTGAACCGGAGCGACCGATTTTAAAAGTATGGACACGATGTCGCATTATTTTTCCTCCTCGGGTTGGTCGTCACATCTGACTTGCTGACTTTCGGCATCAAGCGCGGCAAGTACAGCATCGCCGAAACCCATACCCAAATCCAAATTAAAATTTTGCATTTTTTCTTTAATTTCTTCAAGCGTCTTTTTGCCAAAATTGCGAAATTTAAGCATTTTCGCTTCACTTTTGGTACATAACTCGCCGATAAGTTTAATATCAGCGTTGTTCAGACAGTTCATTGCTCTGACCGACAAATCCAGTGCTTCAACGCTTTGCGACAAAAGTTTGAATGTCTTAAGCTCGTCTTCAGTCATTTGTTCCAGGACATCTTCTTCGTCAGTCTGTCCCCCGGTGAATGGTCGCAGGTGATCCTTCAAAATATTAGTAGCTGTTTCCAGCGCATCCTGCGGATTAATACGTCCATCAGTCCAAATCTCCAGTTCAAGACTGTCCATTTCAGTTTCTTCTCCAACCCGCGCCTGACCTACATGATAGTTAACTCGTGTAACCGGACTGAACAAGCAATCAATCGGAATAGTTCCGATAGCTTGGGGCATTTGTTGTTTTTCCGCCGGCAAATATCCCCTGCCGGAAATAACATCAATTTCTGCTCTGAATGGTTCATCTTTGTCAAGTGTGCAAATTAACTGATCAGGATTAATTACTTCTACCGTGCCATCTGTAACGATATCGGCCGCAGTAACTTTGCCTGACTTCGCTTTCTTTATTTCCAGCGTCTTAATTTGTGTGCCGTGCATACAAAGTAAGACAGATTTCAAGTTGAGCACGATCTCAGTTGTATCTTCAACTACATTGGGAATAGTGGAAAATTCATGAAAAACCCCATCAATCCGCACCGCGCTAATGGCCGCACCCTCTAACGAAGATAACAGCACCCGGCGAAGTGAGTTGCCAAGTGTATGACCAAACCCGCTCTGAAACGGAGCCGCAGTAAATTTCGCGTAAGTATCCGTTGCAATAGCTTCGTCTACAACAATAGATTTAGGCATCGGAAAACCTGATGCAACTGTCATTTTATTCCTCCAGCAATTTAGAAATTATCTCGTTCAAATACCTGATAGCAAAAATCTCAAACCCGCCGCCGCTTCGGGGGTCTGCAACCATTGTGCGGCACCGGCGTAATGTCTCTGATCGTAGTCACTTCGAGACCGGCAGCAGCAATACCTCTGACAGCAGATTCACGCCCGGCACCCGGCCCTTTAATTCTTGCCTCAACTTCTTTCATTCCCAGCAACTGCGCTTTTTTTGCGGCATCCGCTGCAATTACCTGAGCAGCGTATGCTGTGCTTTTGCGGGAACCCTTGAAGCCGTTTTTGCCCCCGCTTGACCAGCAGAGAACATTACCGTGTAAATCGGTGAAAGTAACTTTCGTATTATTGAAGGAAGCATGAATATAGGCAATTCCGGCGGGAACATGACGCCCGCTCTTACCGCGCTGCTTAACTTCTCTGCCATCTTTTTTGGCGGCATCTGCGGCAACTACATTATCAGTAGCCTCCGGATCAACAGCTTCAGTCGATTTGATATTTTCTTCAGACATAAGTTATTACTACCTTATTTTCTACTTGTATAATTACAGGAATGTGATTCCCCGGCTAAAGAAACAAACGTTAATTAGCGGCCAGACGGCGTTGGGTCTTATCGCGGATCGCGCCAACCGTAAGTTTCCTGCCCTTCCTGGTTCTGGCATTCGTTTTAGTACGTTGTCCGTGAACCGGCAGATTGCGGCGATGTCGAACTCCGCGATAATTATTTATCGACTGGAGGCGGCGAATATTACCGGCCACCATGCGCCTTAAATCTCCCTCAACTAAAACCTCATTTTGCAGTATACCGGAAATGGCCTTGACGTGTTCGTCGGTAAGATCGTTGGCCTTAAGTTCACGGGGTACCCGAGCCTTAGTGATTATCTCCAGTGCTTTGGTCGGCCCGACACCATAAATATAACGCAGTGCGTATTCAACTCTTTTGTTACCTGGAATATCAACTCCAATGATTCGTGGCATAATGTAAATCCTTCAAATTATATTCAGCCCTGTCTTTGCTTGTGTCGCGGATTACGGGAACATCTTACCCGCACCACACCCTTGCGCTTAATAATCTGACAATGTTCGCATCTGCGCTTGACGGATGCCCTCACTTTCATAACTTTATCTCCCGAATTTCGCTATTCGCCATCATTAAGACTAGTATTATAACCGGAACACCGGCCGTTATCAATTGCGGTGGAATTTAATAAATACAGAATTGTTAATCTATTACAGAAAACTTTTCAGTCAAGCCATAAATCTGCTATTTTCGTTTTTTTTCCACATCTTTTCAAATTTTGTAACAAACGGCCAAAGATTTGGCCGTTTGTTACAAAATTTGACGGTATTCATTTTCGAGAATATCGACCATACGCCGCCAATTAAATTTTTCGGCAACCATTTTACGACCATTTTCTCCCATCTTTCTCGCCAGATCGGGACGAGATAAAATCCGGGAGGTTGCCGCCACCACATCATCAATGTTTCGAGGAATGGCGCAGAAACCGGTTTCACCATCAATGATAACCTCCGGAGCGCCGTCCAGCCGGAAGCTGACTGCCGGCTTACCGGCAGCCAGTGCTTGAACCACAGATCGGGGCAACCCTTCTCTGAGGGAAAGGTGCAACAAAATATTCATTAACGCCACGTAACGATACACCTCATGTGGCGGGACAAGTCCGGCAAAGTGGAACCGGTCGGTTAGTCCCAGATCGGCGATCTGTTGTTCCAACTCATCTCGCATGGAACCATTGCCGACAATCAAAAAATGAACATCCGGATGCGCTGCCACAATCGCCCTGGCTGCCGGAATCAAATATTCATATCCTTTCAGAGGAAACAATCTGGCAACTGAACCAACGACGCGCACACCTTGCGGAATTCCCAGGCGAGAGCGCAATTCCGGCTCCGGAACCGCATCGAGGAAACGTTCGACAGCCATGCCACTGTAAACAACTTTATATTTATCTACAGGGGCCACACCGACACTGACACACTGATCTATCATCGCCTGACAAACCGCAAAAATTTTGTGACATCTTGCCGCCGCCCAGCGTTCAGCTGCAATATAAATCCGATTTTTCCATGCCTTCTCGTAAGGATGAAAGGCCTGACCGTGAACCGTATGTACCACCACCGGCACCCGTGCTTTCCAGGCTGCGGCCCGACCGATAATTCCTGCCTTTGAACTGTGGGTATGAATCACATCAAATTTTCTCTCTGCAAAAAACTTTCGCAAATTCCGGTAGGCCAGAAAGTCTTTAATCGGATTCAACTCGCGCTGCAAATTGGGGACTTGCACAATTTCAAAATCAGGAAAATCGACATTGCGCAATAATTCTCCCTCAGGCCCCGGAGATGGCCCGGTGACAAGCACCGCATCGTGTCCATGCTCAAGGTGTCCAAGGATCGAAAACAGGGTATTTTCCTGAGCTCCGCCAACAATCATTCTGGTAATAACATGGCAAATTTTCATTTTACTGATTGATGGCATATTCTTTGGCTTCCACAATTGAACTGTTAGTCAGCACAAACTTTATTTTAGTTCCACTCATATCCCATATTGTCACCTCTCTCCGTCCGGGAATCAATGAGTCAATAATTACCTTAATATTGCAGGATAAACTCGCATATGCAACGGTTAACTGTTCTTTTTTTCGCTTTATCTTCATTTGAGTTCCAGAAAATTTCAAGCCTTCAGCAGAATCCATGTGACCTTCTTGTCGCCAGCCAATTCCACGGGCAATCGCCCGCTCAACCAGTTTGTTGATATGACGCCCTCTTCTGCCGGGTTCCAGTTGAATGAGTTCTTCAACTTCAATGCGCGCAAATAATGAGTCGGCACCCGCAGAAAAATTCTTGCGATTCCCGGCAAATACCAGCTTTGACACTTTCCGAATACCCTTTTGAGATAAGAGTTCTGCTACACAATCAGCAACTTCGTATGAAGGCATATTAACAATCACTGCAGACGCCAAAGCAGGTTCATGGATTACCACAGACGTTTCCCGTGCATTACCACCATGCACTACAATCACACCGGGAATAATGAATTGCCTGGCTACATGCCAGAAAATAATAACCCCCAGCAAACCTCCGGCACCCAACATAAAACGTGCTCTGGTTTTCGCTGTAATTAGAATACTCAAAAATAGATAAAACAGCAGCAATGAACCCAGGCCGGGCCGTATCGCCGCTGTAGAATCAAATATCTCGTCAACCATCATAACAATTTTGTTGGTCCATCCGATAACAACATCCAACAGACCGGCCAACAATCCCGACAGCCAGGGAAACCACCCGAAAATTATCTTTAAAAAAATCAAGTTGAATATCAACAAAACAATCGGGATAAGGATAAAATTTGCCATGATTGAAAATGGGAAGAAAATTCCCTGATAATAGAGGGCAATACCACTTCCTGCCAACCAGGCAACCAGGCAGCCTCCTATCCCGCCGACAAATTTACCCACATACTTGTCGCGCGCCCTGGCCAACCGTTTAATCTGCGCGTCTGGAATCCATCGCCGCGCCTCACACGACAAATCAATCCATTCCCGCAAATTGCGACTACCGCCAACCAAGAAACCAACAACAAGAAAAGAAAACTGAAATCCCATATCCTGGATATAATAAGGATTTTTAAGCAATAGCAGGGCGGCAGCGAAAAACACTACATTCAGCGTAGGAATATTAAGCAGGAATGCCCGGCTCCAACTCCAGATGGCAAGCATCAATAGGGCTCGAACAGCAGGCGGCTGCATGCCGGTAATTGCCGCATAGACTGCGACCAACAGTGGTATAACAATATATCTGACTTTAAATGGAGCCCAGCGCAAAGCTCCAAACAAGATCAGCGCCAGAATTCCAACATGCAGCCCGCTGACAGTAAAAATGTGAATGGTGCCACTCTGTATATAAGCTCTTTTGGTTTCGCGATCAACCCCCTGGCGGCAACCGAATAAAAGCGTTGCCAACATACGTCGATGGTTTTCAGAGGAAATACCTGTTGTGACATGGCGCAATACAGTATTACGCAAGCCGAGCAGCATGCCATAGATGCCTCCTTTGTTATCAACACGCCCCCAAAAACGTCTTGCCACAAAAATGTGTTTCATCCCTCTTGTTTTAAGATACCGGGCAAAACTTTTACTCCCAATGGTCGTTGTCAATCGGGAAGGAGCTAATGATGTCACATCCGTAGCCATCTTGTTGCCAGCCAATATTCGCTCTTCAATAAATCCCCTGCTTCTCTCCGAAAAGGAACCTTGCAACTCGATAATATCACCGAAGGAAATTTGCGGCGCGGCGCGCGGCAGGCGCAATGCAATCCTTCCGGAAACTTCGCGCCAGCGTGACTCGCCTTGAAATTTGATCTTAATTACTTCAGCCCGCACCAATCTCGGATTAGGCAGCCACAATATTTCCTGACCACAACACGCGGGTTCAATAACCCTTACCACGATCCTGGCACTGCGTTGTAGTTGTGCAGAAATTGAATGACAGTTACGCTGATAACGGTAGTCAACAATTTGCAGCGAAATGATACTGAAGAGTGATGCAAGCAAAAAGACAACAGCCCGTCGTCTTGGCATAATCATAAAGCTTAATATTATCAGCGGCGTCGCCCATCCTAAATGGGTTAACAATCCGCTCCAATCAAACACTATCGGCAACAATATCCCGTTGAGCACACCGAGTAAAATCACCAGCGCCGGCAGCAAATCCGAAAGATTATGTCCGCCTTCATGATGAATTTCTGAAAATATCCGGCCCGCATGCTTGAACATGTTTATGTCTGAATCCGTGATAAATTGAGCAATAATTAACCGACGGGAAAATTCAGGAATTATCCCGAAAAAGATTTCCCGCGCGATCCAATAACTCTTTTAATAATTCGCCGGGCACCGGTAATGAAGCTCCCCTTTTCCCGGCAATTTCATATTCATTAGGTCTACCATGGAAGTCGCTGCCTCCAGAAAGAGCTAAACCAAAACTTAGCGCCAAATCCCGGATAATTGCTGTTTGTTGTCCATCAAACCCAACATAGTAAGCTTCTATTGCATTTAATCCGGCAGGAACCAAACGTTTTAATACCTTGCGGCACCAGGAACGCTCATTATATTGACGATATATCGGGTGGGCCCAAACCGCAATACCCCCCGCGGCATGAATTACGGCAATTGCCTCCTCCGGTTCTGGTAATTCTCGTTTGACATAGGCAGGCGCGCCACGCCTCAATAATTTACTGAAAACCGCATCCGTGTCAACAAAATCGAAATGATCAACCAGGTAGCGGGCAAAATGAGGACGCCCGATTACTCTGCCTTCGACATAGTTTTGCTTCAACATCGCCACATCTATCGCATAGCCTAATTGAGTCAATTTGGCTGCAATGGAAATGTTGCGTCTGTTGCGTTCCTTTTTCGCCTCATCAAGAAAATATTTGAGTTGAGTATTATCAGGAGAAATAAAAAGACCAACAATATGCACTTCTCGATTAAAACAATTGGTAGATATTTCCACCCCTGGCACCGCGATAACGTCAGTGACACAACGAGCGGCAAACATGAATTCTGCAATGCCATCAATCGTATCATGGTCAGTCAGAGCAATAGCACCAAGCTCATACTCATCCGCCAACTTAATCAGTTCCGACGGAGTACACAACCCGTCCGAAAAATTACTGTGTGTATGCAAATCTATTTTATCACACTTCATTAACTTACTTTCTTCTCATTATTTCAAACATTTAAGGTTAAAACTTTGAGAACCCGACTCATTTAAAAACGATGGCATTACAATATAGTATTATCCCCCCGGTCTCAACCTTAGGAGTCGTAAAACAATTAACTATACAACTTGCGTGGAAGCCGACGATTTGATTTTTGGGTCGGCGGCGAGCCGCATACCTTCGAGTCTGCAACGAGCCGTCGACACGAAAAGCATTCACCGGAACTGCGCAGATGTAAAGGTTATTGTTGTACGCCTCCTTAACATGGAAAAAACAATATATCAGCGCCACAAAATATTACAATGCGTATTTTCTCGCCAAGCTTTGAAAACCTTCCAAAGGATAGTCGGCAACGCGCAAAGTGTTTGAAGAGCAATTGTGCAGGCGAAAGAACGGGAATACGAAAAACGATCCCAGAGCATCAAGGCCGCCTTGGCACGCAAATGCGTTGTCCAAGCGGCATAGATGACCAGCTATCTTGTTGATGACAAAGATGTTATAGGAGCGACAGGCGAATTGTGTCCGGAATTTCGCGAAATTCGTCTGATTCGGACGTATTGCATCGCGCGACAGTGTTTTTTGACAAAAAAACAAAAAAACTGGTGCGCCAGAATGGCGCACTTTTAATTAGTGCCGACGAAAAAGCCCTTTTTCGTTCAGGCACTAATTAAGGAGGTTTTCAGTATAATGTCTTTTTCATTAATAGACGCTTTTAAGTCGGCTACATTATTGCTGGCTCTATTAAATCCGTTATTGTTGATAATTTACCTGATAGACGTGGTGAAAAAACGCGATCTCGCCAGTTTCTGTCGCATTCTGGCCCGGGCCGGACTCATCAGTGTGGTCATTTTTGCTGTTTTCGCGGTTCTTGGCGAAGTTGTTTTTTCCGATATAATGAAAGTGCAGTTTTCCTCATTTCAAATATTTGGCGGGGTTATTTTTCTACTTATCGGTGTACAATTTATGTTGAAAGGGCCGGAAGCAATTGAAATGTTACGCGGCGAGTCGGAAAGCCTGCCGACTGCCATCGCCATCCCGATTCTGGTCGGGCCGGGTACAATCAGCGCCAGTGTGGTTATCGGAAAAGAGGCCGGCTCGTCACTTCAGGCAATTGCAGCAATTATCATGGCCATAACCGTAACTATCGGAGTCATGATTCTACTAAAAATTCTCCACGATTATGTCAAACCAAAAAAAGAACCGCTTATTCAACGCTACATTGAAATAGTGGGACGCTTTACCGCTATTTATATCGGCACTGTGTCTATCGAAATGATAACCAATGGTCTTGCCGACTGGATAAATACGAATTTCAACCTCTGAATTCAGGTATTTTTTATAGGGTTGAGCATACCAGCAATATCCAACAAATGGCGCAAGCGATGAATCGGAGGATTGTCATTATTGATTTTCGGCAACATCCCATTTTGTCTAAAAATATGCTTGCCGCTCCTGAGGTAAACCTTCCCGTCATGAACTTGAACCGAAGTATAATGACACCTTGCCAATAAAATTTTCAATCTAATAATATTTATCATATTTCGACCACATTGCGGCAATATTCCATACCGGTCTTCGAGTTCTTCAGCCAGCTCTTTTAAACCATCTTCAGTTGTCTGAGCCGCCAGTCTGCGGTAAGCATCCACCCGCAATCGTTCACTGGGAATATATTCAGGAGGAAATCCGGCAGCCAGAGTATCAGGAGGAGTTTCATGTCCAAACCGGACAAAATCAATATTAATCTCAACCTCCGGCAAAAACTCCTGTTTTTCCCCCTTGAGACCAGCAATTTCATGACGCAATAACTGACAGTAGAGATCAAAGCCGACGCTGTTAATGTAACCACTCTGTTCTACTCCCAACAGATTACCTGCGCCACGAATCTCAAGATCGCGTAGCGCCAAACGGAAACCGGCGCCCAGGTGTGTATAGCGACGGATTGCCGTCAGACGCTTGCGCGCATCCGTGCTAATCAGGCTTTGGTGAGGAACTAAAAGATAGGCAAAAGCCTGACGATTACAGCGCCCCACTCGTCCGCGCAACTGATAGAGTTCAGCCAGCCCGAAACGATCTGCCCGTTCAATGATAATGGTATTGGCATTCTGAATATCCATGCCGGATTCAATGATAGTAGTACAAACAAGAACATCCAGATTCATACCCAAAAAGTCTGCCATAACTTCTTCAAGTTCATCTTCCGGCATTTGTCCATGCGCCATGCAGAAACGGATTTCCGGCATCATAGCCTGTAGCTTTTCAGTAGTAGCCTTAATACTCGCAACCCGGTTATGGAGAAAAAACACCTGCCCGCCACGTCTTACTTCCAATCGAATGGCATCACAAATCAACTTGTCATCATAAGATGCCACAATAGTCTTCACCGGCAAACGTAACCCAGGCGCGGTCATGATGGTGCTGAGATCCCGTGCTCCTGCCATCGCCATATATAGTGTTCGCGGAATTGGCGTGGCCGACATAGTCAACACATCAACCGCCACACGATAGTAACGAATTTTCTCTTTTTGTCTCACTCCAAACCGCTGCTCTTCATCAATGACAACCAAACCGAGTTTCTTGCATTTAACATCGTCCTGAAACAGTCGATGCGTACCAATAATAATATCGATACCGCCGCTTCTCAGCTTTTGGATAATCTCCTTCTGTTGCAGTGGAGTACGAAAACGACTCAGCATTTCAACAGTATATGGATAGCGGGCAAAACGTTCGCAAAAATTATGGTAGTGCTGCTGAGCCAGAATAGTTGTCGGGGCTGCTACAACTACCTGATAACCGGCACTGACCGCCTTGAAGGCCGTCCTGATCGCAACTTCGGTTTTGCCGTAACCAACATCTCCACAAAGCAAACGATCCATCGGACGAGCCAATGACATGTCATGTTTAACTTCATCAATGGCACGAGATTGATCACGTGTTTCTTCAAAAGGAAAAGCATCTTCAAAAATCCGCTGCTCCAAACCGTCTTCAGAAAAACAAATACCGGATACCGCGTTTCGTACAGCTTGAAAACGCAACAGCTCGGCAGCAAAATTGCGAATTGACCTGGCTGTGCCAGCTTTATCTTCAAGCCATTTGCGACTGCCAAGCCGGTGAGGCCTGACTTTGGCCTGAGCACCAATATAGCGACTAACCAAGGCGGCCTGCCAAAGCGGCACGTAGATTTGAGTGTCATTCTGATATTCCAGAACCATCACTTCGCGCTTTACACCACCGGTATCAATCTCTTTGACCCCGCGAAAGATACCAATACCATGCACTAGATGCACCGCGTAGTCTCCCTCATCCAGATCGGCATAAGCCGCAATCTCATGAGCCGCGTCATCCGGCTTGGCGGCAACATCTCTGAACGCTACTGATTTCCTGCGATGCAAACTGGCAGTAAATAGTTCTTGCTCAGTAAGAAAAACTATCCCGCGTGACGGTAAAATCATGCCGAATGGCAGATCAGCCACATCAATTGTCACTTCCTGTTCCGTTATTCCGCATTCGGCACACCAGCGCCGAATATGACCGCACGCGCCTCGATCTAATCCCAAAAGAATCACCTGGAAGCGCTCGTCAAGCCACTGTCTAATACGATCAGACATCAAAGAACGCAGGATCTCATTGCCACCCGCACTCACCTCATCCGGTAATTCCTTTTTAAGACCGGTGGCAACCGGATCACAGTCTACTGGCGTTAAGTTTGTATTGTTTGTTTCACCGGAAGAAGTCAATAACAACAGGCGGGTTCTCTGTTCATATTCCCGACACACCTGCTCAAAACAAATTTTTTCCCTATCATCAGCAAATTTTGCCAGATAATCCCGACATTCAGCAGGAAACACTACTGCCATAAGCCCTTCGTTAACGCCGAGATATTCAAAAAAACTTATTCCATTCCCGATATCCAATGATGCCCGGGTAATAATTCGGTATTCTTGTAAAACACCGGTGGAACGTTGCGTTTCCGGAGAAAAACTGCGCAAAGATTCAACCTGATCTCCCCAGAATTCGATTCGCGCCGGATAATCATGAGCCGGCGAAAATATATCAATAATACCACCACGCCGGGAAAATTCGCCCTTAACATTGACTTCAAACTCATCGTCATAATCCAACTTGACCAATCGCTCCAACAAACCCCCAAAGGCAATATGCATACCAGGAGCAATAATAATTTCACTCTCCCGTACCTGTTCCGGTGGAGGCACCGGAACAGTAAGCGAAGATATACTGCCGATAATTAAATCAAACTTTTCATGCAGGAGTTGATAGAGGGCACGGGCGCGATCTGCCTCATTGTCCGGCATGAACATGCGCCGTGAAACAGTTTCAGGCAGGTACAACACCTTCAACTCACAACCAAATTCCTTGCGCCACTTCTCCACCCCCACGTATAACGCTTCTGCCTGGTTTGACGTCGGCAATACCGTTAGCAGTCGCCGGCACGTTGCATTAGTTGCCAAACGCAATACCAATGGCGCCAATGCCTCCTCCTCCACATCCGCTAAACCAGCATCAGTTACGAAATCCTCACTTAACCAGTGTTCAATATTTTTACGCCAATCCATAGTAATTATTTGCTTTTTTAGTAAAATTCTGCTATGTTAGTTGTTTCAGGCACCAGACAATACACTGCACTGTGATTGTTGACCAGACCAGTTAACCCGGCCACTGCCGCGAAAAACCCGGCATTAAACAAATTTACTATTAACCGGCAATTTAACAAATCACAGTGGAATTTAATATGCCAGCAGCATAACTATTTTGGGACGGACAATCATGGCAAAAATCAGAGTGACAACTACCGCCGACCATGTTAAAACCGAACCAGATAAATCAACAAAAAAATCACCCCGCAAAAAAAATCCTTTTAGAAAGGAGTCCACCAAACAGAAAGTGACGCGCCCGCTGACCAAACAAGAAAAGTATGAGGCTCGTCAGACAATACTCAACTCCCGGGTTATTCCCAGTTCCAGAAATGACACCATGAAGGTGTATATGCAGGACATTGGGCAGATATCTCTGGTTACCCAGAAAGAAGAAGTAGAACTGGCTGCCGCGATACACGGAACCGACTCGTTCGCGTACGAAAAAGCCAGAGCGGTACTGATCCAGGCCAATCTCAGACTGGTAGTAAAAATTGCTCATGACTTCAAGGGACTGGGATTGCCTCTCCTGGATTTGATCTCCGAGGGCAATATCGGATTGATGCGTGCTGTGGAAAAATTTGACCCGGCCAAAGGAGCAAAGTTTAGCTCATACGCTGCCTGGTGGATTAAACAGTCCATGCGACGAGCACTGGCTAACCAGAGTCGCACCATTCGCATCCCGGTACAGTCGGCCGGAAAAATTAATAAAATCAAATCTGTCAGAATGAAGCTGGTGGAGACGTTGGGACGTGAACCAACGGACTCCGAAATCGCCGAACGCCTCGATTTTAGCGAGCGTACCGTTGCCGGCCTTAGATTGGCAGATTTAAGAACTTTTTCATTGCATGACCCGATTCAACAGGGAGAAGATGGCGAGTTTCAGGATATAATTCCGGATCGTCGCGCAACAACACCCGACCAGATATTAGGCAATGTTGAATCGGTATACCGTCTGATTGATTTACTCGAAGAACTTGATCAGCGCGAACAAAGCATTCTCAGAATGCGCTTCGGCCTGGATGGCAAGCGGCCTCGCACACTTGAGGAAGTTAGTCAGGAGATTGGTCGCACCCGTGAACGTGTAAGACAAATTCAGAATCAAGCGTTGACTAAACTAAAAGTTATGCTCGCTGACGAGGCCGGTTTTGGTAATGACTGAAAATATTTCAACCAACAACATTAAAGGGGGTGAGAAAATATGTCAACCGAAGTTCGCGTAAAAAAAGGCGAAGCCATCGATCGGGCGTTACGCCGTCTTAAGAAGAAATTGGACAAGGAAGGAACCTTGAAAGAGTTGCGCAATCGTAGACACTACGAAAAGCCCAGCGAAATTAAACGTCGTCAAAGACAGAGAAGTTACTAGTCCGTATAACGGACAGCTGTAAGATGCTGCGCATCTTTATTCCGTACTCGAAAAGCCTTTCGGGGTTCATGCTTTGCATACCCCAAAGGCTTTTTTTCTTGCGGTCTTAACTCATTACTAATGAACATTAATGGGGGATGGGGAGTTGTCTCGCACAGAGACGCAAAGAACACAAAGGAAAGAGTGAGACGCTTTTTTTTTGCCAATAAAGCGGTATATTCCTACTACTGTAGTATCTCCCCTGTCCCCGTGGGGAATTCGGCGCGGCGCAGTCCTGATCCGCAGGTAATCGCTCACTCTTTGGTGGGGGCGAGGCTAGAGACACCCGGGGAGGAACGATTAGTGCTCTGTAAAGCTTAAAATTTCG
>JAGYNC010000339.1 GCA_018400135.1 Victivallaceae bacterium | reverse complement strand
GCCTTCTCCAAGTCCTTCAAGGCATGTTGCAATGGGTGGCAAGGCGCGTCTTTCAGCCACGGCGTTTCCGCACCATTGCGCCATCCGGTCAAGTGCTTTGCCATGGCGACGTAACTGATGAACTTATTTCCAGCATCGTGATTATCTTTTTGCATCGCCAACGCCTTGTTGTAGACGAACCGGCATGACCCAGCGAAACGCCGCATATCGCGCTCTTGCTCGCCATCTGGCATCAGTTCGTATTTGTAGGCTTGTATGCGTTGCATGGTTCAATTATAGTTTGGTCTATGAGTAATGACAACGATATTCGTCACGGAAGACACTGCGTTTTCCTGATGCACGTTCATTTGGTCTTTGTAACAAAATACCGCCGCGAAGTCTTCTCAAAAGAGATCCTTGACGACCTGCGTCCGATGTTCGCCAGCGTCTGCACGGACTTTGAAGCGGAACTGGTGGAGTTCGACGGCGAGGACGACCATGTACACTTGCTGGTGAACTACCCGCCCAAGGTTTCCGTTTCCACTCTGGTCAACAGCCTGAAAGGCGTTTCCAGCCGCATGATTCGGAAGAAGAACTACCCGAGCATCCGCAAGAAGCTTTGGGGTGGCGCACTATGGTCGCCTTCCTACTTTGCCGGCAGCTGCGGTGGGGCACCTATCGCCGCTATCCGTCAGTACATCGAGCAGCAGCAGACGCCGCACTAGACGCACCATATCGGACGGCTGCTCCGTCCGCGCTCTTGACCCCGCCCTGAAGGACGAGGTTTGCCGCGCAACCGATCAATTTTTTCAAAAACTGCTGTAGCGTGCCTGAATTCTTCAGCATCTTCTTGAGTCCAGGTGCCGGCGAGATGATCCAGGTCATCATAACCAGCGACTCTACCCATTTTTTCAAAACCTAAAGATTCACGGATCAATCGAAGGGTCATAGCATTAACGCTTACACCCTCTTGATGAGCCTTATTTTTAAGAGCTTGAGCCAATTTTCCATCAATACCACGAACTGTCATTGTCGGCATAAATCCTCCTCGGGCATCAATTAACGACCAACAAACCCTCAATGGCTTTAAAATGCTCATCAAAAGTTGCAACGGCCAAACCATGTCGCAAAGATGATGCAGCGATCCAGAGGTCATTAGTCGGAATCGGCTGACCTTTGGCCTTAACCACCGCGCGATCGCGATGCATCCCCTGGCGAACGAAGTGAGAGGGGGCGCTTGTTGCCTTTCGTGAAAAGTGGTAGCCGCAAATACGGGGACATAAAGAAATAACGAACTTCATTGGTATTATGTCCCCGTATTTAGTTAATCAACCGTTCAACAATTTCGCCGTAATGTTTAAATTTCTTATCCGCAGAAATGAGCTGTGCGTCGTGCTCCAATGCGGTTGCCATGATAATTCGATCTTGTGGATCAGAGTGATGCTCAGGAAGGCAGGTAGCAATTTCCGCAATTGCGGGAGTAAGGGGCAGCAAAGAGATATCTGACCCCCCAAGCGCCATATCAAACCAATCACTCATGTTGATAGCCATGGCGATTCTTTGATGACGCACCAACCAGGCCACCTCAAAACAACTGATAGCTGAAACGCCGACACGATCTGCATCTTCTATGGCCTGTATCCAAGACTTTTTCAATGATTTTTGCTCGTTAGTGATCCACCACAACCAGATATGAGTATCCAGAACGATCATTTGGGAAAATCCCAGCTGGAAAATGGAACGCTATCAACTATGTCCCCGGTAATTGTTACCCGACCAGCAAGCTCAGATGCCGGTCTGCGTTTTTTTTGAGGTGATATTTTTTCATCAAGAATAAGAAAAATGGCCTCAATGCGACGATTCTCAGGTAGCTGTGGGACACCAACAAGGCGCCCTTTTGAATCCGTTTCCAGGATAATTTTTTCTGCCAGCATTCAAACCTCCTCTATGCTATCCAAAATCCCCCCTTGATTTAAAATTTACTCTATTTTCAGGCAGATCACAAATCAATCGAATTTTCTGGGTGTTTGATGGGAAACCGGCGGTACGCGCACCGCCGAGCGCCTTACTTTTTACAGCATCAAAAAGTAAGCAAAAACTGCTCCACTGGCGTGGGGCGACTTGAGATAGACGGTTATGGCGCGAGGATCTGGTCGGCTGTGGCGCAAC
>JAGYNC010000338.1 GCA_018400135.1 Victivallaceae bacterium | reverse complement strand
GATTACATCATGCTTCGCCACCTCTCCGATATTCAACCCATACCGGATTTCTATCTGCCGGTCTGGTTCAAGGAAATGAAGGAACTGCTGTTCAAGATCAACAATGCCAATGGAACTGAAATATGTATTCGAGTTTGAGCGTATGCGCCGTCGGGGCCTGGAAAATGTCCGGGCTGAAATGACCGAAAAAGTCATTGCTTATAATCCACTTTACTACATGTTTCATAATAAACTCAAATTTAATCAATAGGGGGTAATTACCCGATCCATTGGTTAAACTACTAAACTGCCCGACATGCTATAAGTATAGCACAAGTAAAAATAAATGCAAGCCATTCTACCCGACATTATTGGCAAAAAAAAGAATTTCACCTCAAAAAAGAGAATTTATTTTAAAACTCCCGCGATTACTCGTTTGGTCGGGAGATGGCAGCATCGTATTCATTACAGTTGAGAAATGGTGGAGTTGTGATAAGTTAACTGGCCTGAACCGATATTTTCAGTGATAATCGGCACAAACGTCTAATAATGAGGCCTGATGATGAGCATTTTTACCGGGAAATGGTCGTTCTATGTCAATGGTACGCTGTTGGCGGTGATGATTGTGTTTTGTCTCTATTTGTTTGACGATACCGTCGGCATGAGTGACGGCATGGTGGTTATTTCCAGATATTGCGAACGCGCGGCGCAGGAGATGATGGTTGAGAAGCCGCCGCCGTTGGATTGGCAGACCGGATTTTTGGGCGGCATTGTTCTTGGAGCTTTGGCGGCCGCGATCATGAGCGGCAACTGGAAAATACGGTTTTTTCAGGAAGGAGCATCCGGTATAGTTATTAAATCGTTGGATACGATATTGAGTGGTGTGATTGGTGGATTTCTGGTGATGCTTGGACTGCAATTGGCCGGGGATTCATTTCTGGGACAGTGGGCCGCTGCCATGCAGCTATCAGGCGGCGCTTGGGTGTTTTTAATCAGTTGTTTTGTTGTGGCTGCCGGAACGGCGATTTTGTTGGAACGCCGACGCGAAGGGGGTGGGTAAAATGATGATTGCGGCCTTGACATTAACCGGAAATTATCGTTTGGCGGTGGCAATTTTAATGGGTATGGCGTTTGGATTCCTGCTGGTGAAATCAGACCTGATCTGGCGCAAAACCTGCCTGAATATGTTGTTGCTCCGGGATGGCCGTTTGTTGAAGGCACTGCTGTTTTCGATGGCGGTGGGCTGTACGCTGTTTTTTATCGCGCAACGCTTTGAGTTGGTCAATTTGAGGGTTCGTCCCGGATACTTCTGGGCCTCGCTGATTGGCGGTATTATTTGTGGATTTGGTGTCGCATTGTGTTGTCGTGTGCCAATAACGGCAATAGCGGCGCTGGCTTCTGGTCGGGTTTATGTGTTATGGAGTATTATCGGCATGCTGCTGGCGGTGCCGTTCGTCCAGATTATATCGGGTTGGCTGTCCAATTCAATCTACAACTGGTCTGAGCCGATTAGCGTTCATGAATCGGTTTCATCTTATTTTGCGATCAACAATCCGGCGCTGTGGATTGCCGGTATCTCGTTGTTATTGGTGTTGTTTATTCACTTCGCGTTGGGTGGCGATGAAGAGGGCTGAGTTTCCGTATGAATTTCAAGTTGGCAAAAGCGCGACATTTACGTTTGGGGCAGCTGGGAGAAAAAACGGCCCGACGTTTACTGGTTAGCAAAAATATGCGGATACTCTGCTGCAATTATCGAACCAGAGAGGGTGAAATCGATATTGTGGCACGAGATGGCAAGACTCTGGTTTTTGTTGAGGTCAAAACCTTGCGCCGCACTTATCGTGGCCGTCCGGCGGAGAATCTCAAATCAGCTCAGAAACGTCGCATCTATCGAGCCGCAATGCGTTATTTGCGGGAGATTGATTTGCCCGATGTGGTTTATCGTTTTGATCTTATTGAGGTGATTCGGTCAGCCTGGACAATCGGTGAAGTGCGCCATTGGCAGGGGCACTTTTCTGAAGATGAGGCTTATTTTTGCTCATTTTCAATTTATTTTTAAGATATAGACCGGGCTGGTCCAGGCAAGATGTCCATCCTCCTGGTCGATCCTAATGTATATCGGATTATATCCGGGGTTTAACTCAGTGAGAGGCATTTTGAGTTCAAAATTGTTATTTTCCTTGACATT
>JAGYNC010000337.1 GCA_018400135.1 Victivallaceae bacterium | reverse complement strand
ACCGCGACGGAATTTCTCGATCGACACGGGCTTTTAAAAAAAACTTGATTTTTCCTGTCTGAAGCTTGTCCGGGAACTGCTTGACGGCATTGCCGGATTATTTTCCATTCCCGGTCTTGTCGCCGACTGTCCGTTGATTCACTTTTCCCCGGAAATAAAGACATGTCCGATTTGCGGAAGCTGTTTGAAAGTCGGAAAAACCAAGTGCGACCGCCTGGTCTTCACGTTGCACGTCGGCGGTTTCCGCGTTCACGAGACCTGGCTGAACTGCGGAGCGTGCGGCAATCGGGAAGTCTACCGCGCTGCGGAGTTGAAACGTCTTTTTCCTAAAAAGGGAAACTTCGGATTTGACATTATCGTCCACATCGGCCGGAGATTGTTTCTCGACAACCGGACTCTCGCCGAGGTCAAGGCCGAACTTGCTGCCGGAAGAGTGACCATCAGCGAGAGCGAGGTTGATTTTCTGGGGAGAAAATTCATCGTCTATCTTTCCCTCTGCCACCAGCGGGCGGCGGCGCGTTTGAAAGATATGATGGAACTCAACGGGGGATACATGCTGCATATCGATGCCACGTGCGAGAGCGACAGTCCGCTGCTGTTGACCGGGATAGACGCAATCACATCGATTGTTCTCTGGAACCGCAAAATCCCCTCGGAAAAAGCGGCTCATGTCATCCCTTTTCTCCGGGAGATCAATGATCGCTACGGCAGGCCGTTGCTGGTGGTGATGGATATGAGCAACGGATTTGAAAACGCGGTGCGGGAAGTGTTCGGCGAGAACATGGATATGCTGATTTGCCATTTCCATTTCCTGCGTGATCTGGGGAAGGATTTATTCGGTCTGGAATATGATTTGATAAGAAAACGCCTGAGAACGCATGGCGTTGGTGCAAAACTCCGCTACCGGGCGCATTCCCTGCGATCCGCCGTCGACGAGAATCCCGGACTGGTCGATCGACTCGGCTCGGAAATCATCAGTCGGAAGCAATTGACGAAAACGGAACAGGAATTGTTGCCGGCGGTTGCATCCTACGCTCTCATCCAATGGGCCTTCGATGGAAAGAAGACAGGCGGAGGATATGGATTCCCGTTCGACCATCCCCATCTGGAATTCGCCACGAGGCTCAGGGAGGTGTTCTATGAACTCGGAAGACTGCAGGAGATATTCGGGCAAAATACGCCTAGGCACAACCGTCCCTTATTCAAAACCGCCAATGATATAAGAAAACTTATCGGGGATAGGATTTTGCTGAAAGCGGTGGAGAAAATAGGAAAAAAGATCGAAGTCTTCGACGCGTTGCGGAAGGCGATGCGGATAGCTCCTCAAGACGACACCAGAGGACTCAATGACAACGGTCGCGACGAACCCATTGGAAAAATCGAGGAAAGAGTGAAGAAGTTCCGCCGGTACGTTGTTGCCGATCCCCGGCTGAACGAGGAAACGGAGTACAGGAAAATGATCGCACAGATCGACAAGTATTGGGAGAGGCTTTTCGCGGATCCCGTCACGGTCGACACGCCGGCCGGCCGGATTTCAATCCAACCCCAACGGACAAACAACATCATGGAACAGTTTTTCAGGAAAGTCAAGCGCGGACATCGTCGCCGGACCGGCAATAACTCGATGACCAGAACCTTGAAAGCTATGAACGCCAACACCACTCTGATTAAAAACCTTGAAAATCAACAGTACCTGGATATTTTGCTCAACGGCAAGGAATCACTGGAAGATGTTTTCGCGGAAATCGATGGCGACGAGGTGGGCAACGAAATGACGAAACTTGCGGTGCCGGAAGACAAAATGCCAACTAAAATAAGAAAAATTATCAAACTGCAAAAATTCCCAAGCAAAATGGTGAAATCCGTGAGAACAATGGTAGATTATTCAAAATCCAACCTCTGTTTGGAACAATAGACTTTGACAGTACCATTAATCGTTACTTCAGCGAAGTTATCACGAATATAACGCCAACAGGCGATATGTCAAGGATTTTACAAGAACCGATATACCGGACGGAGAGAAAATGTAATCGCTCACTCTTTCTTTGTTTCTTGATGTGAGACTTACCGTGAATTGTTTAGGTAATACTGGTTGGGGCCGGTGGCTGGCTGTCCTCCGTGCCGTCCGGAAATGTAGTGCCAGGTTTAGCCTTAAACCGGCACCGACAAAACGTC
>JAGYNC010000336.1 GCA_018400135.1 Victivallaceae bacterium | reverse complement strand
TCATTCCCGTACTCATTCCCGTACTCATTCCCGTACTCATTCCCGTACTCGTACCCGTACCCGTACTCGTACCCGTACTCGTTCACGTACCCGATGTCTCCTTCGCGAATCTGCTTCCTCGTGCACGTGCACGTGAACGTGTACCGCTTCGCTGTGAACGTGTACGTTTCTGAACCATCATGTTCAAGAGTACCGAGACGGCGATTTCACAGAGCACTAATCGTTCCTCCTCGGGTGTCGTAGCCTCGACACCCAAAGAGTGAGCGATTACCCAGTTGCGTAACGCCTTACTTAACCCTAATTTGTCGTGATCGCTCCGTCTCTCCGGCAACGTGATGCCGTACCCCGGAGGGTCGTGCTCCTGCGCGACCGCACACCTAACACTTAACACCTAACACCCAACAAGAAACTTCCAATGTCCGGCGAACCTAAAAATTATAAATCGGTTGACGATAGCGGCGACGAGAGGGGCTGACGATTGGGACGGTTTCTACTCGTTGTCCGTTCTCGTCGCCGTTCTCCTAAACCGGATAACATTTTGTCAGAGTTGGCAAAAAGTACCCCAAACTCTCAGCTTGAGAAGAAAAACCGCAAGCAACGATGCCTGCGGCCCCATATATTCGATCCCGATTTCTACCTGCTTGCGTGCGTGCGTGCGTGCGACGCGCGGGCGAGTAGCGATAGCGACCCTGATTCGGGAAAGAGCAATCCACAAATATTTTATTTCAGTTTGAACCCTTTTCGAGCGCGGTCAACTCAAGGTGTGCTTTTCCGTCGACAATGCTTTTGATGAAGCTTCTTCTGCCCGCTCAAGTTTAGACAAAAATCCGTCAGCTTTGAAAGCTGCTCTCCAACGCTTAAGGACAATCCATCCGCCAAAACGGACAATATCGTTTCTCCAAATGCGATACCACTTCCGCCAACCAAAACGGATATTCCACAGCGAAAAGATCATAGCCGGAAAAATCAACACATTACCGCCAATAGCAAACATATGCCGAAACCGGTAGAAACGACCCATGATTTTTCTTATAGCGTATTGCATTTCCTCCGGGGTTAGCGGCGCATCAGGCTTAAACAACGGAAAATTACCATCATAGTATTGCCAGCCGATATGATCTAAAGAAAACACCCGGTTATCGGCGGCAAGACGATTAGTCATTTCGGTTCCCGGAAGTGGAACCGGCAGCAACACCTGAATGGTATCAAGGCGGCTCTTTTTAATAAAGGAACTGAAATGTTTTATCCGTTCATTTATCGACATACCCAATGATGTATTACCAATCAACGGATAACCAAAAATGAACATCCCGTGTACCCGGAACCCGGCCTTATGATACAGCCGGGTCATGGCAATCATATCCTCCGGATTGATCCGTTTATCCATAGCCTCCAATTCCGCGGCAATGGGAGATTCATATCCGATACACACGAAATTGACACCGGCCTTACGCATAATCTGAAGCAATTCGGTGTCTTTTGCCCGATCCAGTCTGATTTGTACAACAATATCCAGTTTAACCTTGACCGCTTCCTGGTAGCGTATCAACATATTACAAAGTTCTATCGTTTCCGCACGGCGGGAACCGAACAAATCATCCACAATGAAAAACTCACGGGCATTGCGCGTCTCCAGCAATGAACTGATTTGTTCAACCACCCGGGTCGTGGAGGATGGACGCGGCTTACCTTTAACCGTACAAAACTCACAATTCATGCCACAGCCGCGCACCCAACTAATCGGATAGAAAGAGATTTTAGCATAACGCACCAGATCAAAATCAGCAAGCGGCAAACAATCAAAATCGATTATAGGTTCGCGTTTCGCGGTTTGAACCACTTCGCCGTCACGCATGAAAGCGATTCCCGCGACTTCATCCGGCGAGCCGCCTTTACTGATTACAGAAAGCAATTCACAAATGACATGATCGCCCTCACCAGACACCACAAAATCAATGTTATTATCCAGCGCCTCCCGGAAATTCTCAGCACAAAAATGTTGTCCTCCGGCAATCGTTATCGCATTCTTATTTTTGTAAAAACCGGCCAATTCATAGAGCCGTGGCACCGTACTGCTTAATCCGCCATAAAACCCTACCACGTCAGCGCTTCTGATTGTTTGAAGCGTATCGTGGTCCGGCAGACCGGCAGTATCTCGCGGACCAAATTTACGGTAGTTG
>JAGYNC010000335.1 GCA_018400135.1 Victivallaceae bacterium | reverse complement strand
AGCCACGTGCACGGTGACGGTGATTTCCGCCGCCTTCTTTGTTGAGTCGGACGACTCCGACGGCTCCAGTGATTATCTTACCGATAATCGGCAGGCGACAGTTACGATAGCGCTCTGGAATATTGAGGACCCTACAGGCCTGACATTTGAACTGACGGCCGAGCCGGTGGAGACGGGACAGCTTATCAATAAGGGCGGAACGACGATTTCATTCACGCCGACTGACGATCCGCTTGTCTGGCGAACATCCGAGACATTTTGGTATGGGGTCTTGCCGGATGCTTGCTGTTGGGCGGATTCCTTTGCATACCGCTTTAACCTCGATGTCAACGGCGTGTGCGGGGTCACTAATGAATACAATATGGCGTGGCCCGATGAAGATCCGAAAATGGAAGGAACCGTTCATTGGCCGAGCACAACAGTAATTCACGACCCTGAACTTGTGCCGGGCTATACGAACTGGTATCGCTGTCTTATTGATTTCGGAGATTTCAACAAAAGCACGGAAATCACAGGGCTTCCTTCAACCTGTCAGTATGCCGAAGAAATTGCAATTGAAGAAACTTATCACGCTCAACAATGGATGGGGCAAGTGGGTGTCAATCAAGGCGGCCAAGGCGATTGTTTCACCGCAAAAGGCATCAAATGGTGGATCGGCTGGGTCGGCGAAGGTCCTTGGTATACTTACGGAGATACACCAGAAGAAGCATGGGCAAATGCTGATGATAGAGTAAGATATGGACAACTCGAAGAATGGGATAAATCAAAAGCAATTAGCACGGCAGATCACGGATTTCGCGAATTGAAAGCGAAAGAATATGCTGATTACAATGCGGCGTTTACATATCACTGTATATACGAACCAATTTATGGTCCCAACCCTGTTAATCATCATCATCCAGCATATTAACCATTTTCTTTTAAAGCATTTAAGGAATAACCACCGATGAAAAAGATAATTAACATCTGCTTACTAATTATTTTATCTTTAGCTTCAGCCTCGGCAAAGACATTTGATGAATCTGACTCCAGAACAAAAGATTATATTACTATAAATCTTGCCAAGGCAATACGCGATTATGATATCGCTATTGTGCATGGACGTCGCGATGAAACGTACAGGAGATTAGATTCTCCCTTAAATATATATTATGAGATGCCACTCGAATTAAGACGTTTGAGGCTCATAGCTATGTTAAAAGGATTGGTTGAAGTTGAATATAATGATGTTGTTTATATTTATGTTCCGGATAAGAACGCAATCGGAAAACCATTTGTCTGGCGTGAAGTTGGCCCGTCTGTTTCCATCGAAGAAGTTCTTCCGTCTCCCTATATCCCAAGCATTTCGCATGATGATCTTATGCGGCTTGTATTTATGAAACGTCAAGCAACCCCTTTAAAAGATCGTGTTCTTGAAGGATATCGCTCCCAAGAGCGAATGAAACAGTTTGTTGAAGATGCACTGGCAATGGACGGCAAGGAATTAATGGATAAATACAATCTTAATGACATATTTCCGAACCGAGTTTATTTGTTGGCTGAAGCGTGTATATTCCAAGTGGATTACCCTGCGCCGGAAATGCCGGAAACGAAATCCATGCAGATGAACCGGAAAAATTGGGAATTAACCAAAGCACACACTCCGGAGGTGCAAAAATATAGCCATTTGATTCATCTCTCTAAACGTGAAGTTTCTGAAATTGTTTTTATTGCATATATCTTTGACGAGAACGATGGAATTAATAAATACGCGAAAGTATGCAAGACAAACACCCAGATACTGTTGCCGATCACCGAACCTGTGTTTGAAACCGAAATCGGCAGAATGCTCTACGAAGCATTAAACAAAGACATGAACGCCAATGTTTCGAATTCCGGAATTAATTTAACGAATTCCTCCATAGATGCCGTGAATGATCTCAACACAAACCAATAAGCTGTTCCGGGCCACGCGTGGGATCGGGGACGGTCCTCAATTTAATACTTTACGAGCCGGATTGGGTCGGATAGTATTTTGGCATGGCACGTGAACCTCGATTGGAATATCCGGGCGCTGTTTACCATGTCACGGTGAGGGTGTCTGGTTGCGCATGGGAGAAGGAAGGCGAACCGGATCCATCGGCATTTCTGTTCCGCGACGCGAGCGAGCGTGAGCGGTTTCTCAATCAGCTTGGGGAGCGCGTTGA
>JAGYNC010000334.1 GCA_018400135.1 Victivallaceae bacterium | reverse complement strand
TGAAGACCTGACCCTGAGTCTCACAGCTTTAGCGGCGGCCAAGTTCGTTAAGTATTAATTCGAGGGCTGACCCTGATGCCCCGGGAATCCGGTAAACTGTTACTCCCTCAAATAGACCCCTCAAATAAAGCGTGCGTTTAGATCTGGTATTGTTTATAATGATGCTCATGCAAAATAAAGAAGATATCCTGAAATCGTTGGCGGCCGAAAAATCGGCGTTGCAATCCCGGTTTAAAGTGCGTAGTCTCGCCCTGTTCGGCTCTTACGCCAGGGGAGATCAACGGCCTGGAAGCGACGTGGATATCTTGGTGGACGTTGATCCTTCAATCGGCTTGGACTTTGTGACGCTGGCCGATCGGATCGAACAATTGCTCGGGTTGCCCGTGGACTTGGTTTCCACACGCGCTGTTAAACCGGCCTATCGCCGCGAAATCGAAACGGAAGTGATCAATGTCTAAACGTTCCGCCATTCTTCTCGTTCAGGATATCCTTGAAGCTATTGAGAAAATCCAGCGTTACACCGAAGGGCTAACCGCGGAAACGTTTCAGACCGACCAGAAAACCGTTGATGCAGTCGTAAGAAACCTTGAGATTATGGGCGAAGCCGCGAATCGCCTCCCGGGGAATTTTAAAGACAAGCATCGCCATGTGGAATGGGTTAAAATTGTCGGACTTCGCAATAGAATTGTTCACGATTATTTTGGCTTGGATATTCACATTATATGGCAGATTATTCAACACGACTTGCCGGTTTTAAATGACATCCTGATCCGGTTGTCCGCAAACATATCCCCTCCTGTATCGCCCGATAAATAAGCGTTTGTCCGTATAACTAAAAAGTTATTGACGCATACGCAAAACATGTTAAGCTTTTACGAAATTGTAAAAGATGGCAACACAACAGAATCCAATAGTCGGGGAGGTGCGCGCGCGCCTGGTCGAACTGGCCGGCCGCACCACACAGGAGCTCGGCATGGGCCGGATCATCGGGCAGGTGCTGGGAGATGTGTATTTGACCGACGGCGAAAGCTCGCTGGACGATATCGGAAACAACCTCGGACTCAGCAAGGCGGCGGTCAGCATCGCCGCCCGGCGCAGAACTCGACCATGCCGATAAATTGCTGCGACAGACAGAGGATGACGGAAATGACGACCAGATCAAATTCCTGCGAGCCCGGCTCAATCGTGCCCGGCAACAGCGCCGCCACGCGGAGAAAATATTGAATACTTGTCCTTCATCTTGTCCTCCATAGCCGCTTCGGCGACGGAGGAAGCTCCTTGCCCGCCATCCATAGCTCCTTGAGCGACGGATGGAGCGACGGCGGAACCCGATAATGAAAATCCTGGGATAATAGAGCGGTATTGGGCGGATATGAACATAAGTGAGATGAAAAGCCTTGTGGCGTCTGGTCTATATGTTTATTCTGTTCACGCAGAAATAGAGCGTAAGATGGATGACTTGTCGTTTGAAGAAATTGAAATGGCTCTATTATCTGGAGACATTTTGGAAAAGTATTTCGATACTGGACGGGGAGAAAGTTGTTTAATACTTGGTTTTGCGCACAGTATTCCGATACATATTGTGTGCGGGTGGCGCGGAAATAAGATTTGCATTATCACAGCGTACGTTCCAAAACCTCCAAAATTTACAACGCCGTGGGAAAGGGGACATTGATATGAGTGAAAAGAAATGCAATTTTTGTGGAAGCAACGATTACGAAACAAAAACAACCGACTACCTTTATTCTCACAAAGGCAATTACTTGCTCGTGCCGAATACTCCCGTGGAGGTGTGCTGTTGTTGCGGCATGGTTTATTATGACGCCTCTGTATTAAAACGGATTGAACAACATTTCTTTGCCATTCAGAAAAAAGAGGAGAAACCTGATTCTTATGTTAAGTTGCCGCAAATCGCCTTCAGTTAGAACCGTCATGGTGTCGAACGATGTGGCATGAATGTCGCTGTCACAAAGAGAAGCAAAGAAAAACTTGAAGCCGATGCGCTTTAATCCCGAGAAATTGCTGCGACAGACAGGCGACGGCAGAAATGACAGCCAGATCAAATTCCTGCGAGCCCGGCTCAATCGAGCCCGGCGACAGCGCCGCCACGCGGAGAAAATATTCAACACTTGTCCGCCATAGCTCCTTGCCCGACGGCGGAATCCCGTTATGAAAATGATTGTAGGCCGGCAGGGAGCGGATATCGTGTTAAGGT
>JAGYNC010000333.1 GCA_018400135.1 Victivallaceae bacterium | reverse complement strand
CGCCGATTATGGCAAATTATCCTCTGACCCCGGCCCCGGAATTCATATAAGCATATTATAAATTACGCAAAGCTGACGCTATAGATTTTTTGACACTGAAAAATCGTTTTAAGAGGCATTTATAGCAATTTATACTATTTAACATATTTATATAAAGCATGTTACATCTGCACGGCACCGAATTATGCACCGAATTACCCGAATTACCGAATTAGCACGCGCCGCTATCCTCGGGATGCAACGGCTTTGACTTTTTCACGGGCTGCCCCAATAAGTCGCGGCATTTCTCCCAAAAGATACAGCGGCAGGTTGAGAAGCCGGTCGTCAAGTCTCAAGTTTTGCATGGATGTGCGCAACGCGAGCACCGGCGAGTATTTGTCACGATAGACACGCATGGATTGCGCGGCAAGGTTCAATCCGGATTTTACCTCTACGGGAATAACCATATCCTCATTCTGGATCAGGAAATCAACTTCGGCGCGACCTGAGGGATTTGTCCAATAGCAAACAGGAGTTATTCCCATGGCACGGAATTGTTGCAGAACATAATTCTCCGCCAATCGTCCTTTGAATTCTCCAAAGACATTCTGGTTGTTCAGAACGACCGATGGAGCAAGCCCGGCAAGTTTTCTCAGGATGCCAACGTCCGTGGTGTACAACTTGAAAAATTTTCTGTCCACATGGGCGAGCAACGGGAGTTCCGGCACTTGAACCAAATTGACTTTCTGAACCATACATGCGCTTTGCAGCCATTGCATGGCATCTTCCAGATCCTTGGCCCTGGCTCCTTGTCGAACTTCTCCGTATATGAATTTGCCGTTCTCGCGTGCGAATTGAACCGGTATTGACTGCCAGATCATAAACAGTTTCGGAATATCCTTGTGAGGGATGTGCTTCGAGAAGTCTGGCTCATAGGATTGAAGAACCATGTCGAGCTGTTTTTCCGTCTCGATCACGTCATGGGTTTCAAGGAATACAGACATAACCGCAGGCATGCCGCCAAACGCGAGATATTCCCGGAGATAGTTTCCCAAACGAATGGCGAACGCTTCCGGAAGCGGTGCCAAGGACACCGTCCCACAATATTCCGCCAATACAGGGTCCGCGGCCTGAAGATACTCATTGAAGGTACATGGCGTCAATTCGAGAAAATCAACCTTGCCTACAGGAAACCCTTCCGGTGAAGAAAGAGAAATTCCCAGAAGCGACCCGGCTGCGGCAATCGCATATTCCGGATTTTGTTCACAAAAGTATTTTAGCGAATTCAGGGCGCGTGGACAGTTCTGTACCTCATCAAAAATAAGCAATGTAGACTGCGGCTTTATCTGTTGGCGGGAATAAGCGCTGAGGTTCAACAATATTTGCCGCGGATCGTATGCCCCGGCAAAGAATGAGGCCAACTCCTTTGTCTGCTCAAAATTGAAGTAGACGGTATTCTCAAAGTTATGTTTGCCCAAGTGCTGGAGCAACCATGTCTTCCCGCATTGACGAACCCCTCTTAAAATCAGAGGCTTCCGCCGTGGAGAATCTTTCCATCGAATCAGTTCTCTCATCAAAATGCGCTCAATCATCATTTTGGGAGACTCCTTGTCGGCTAAAGGGTTTTGTCAAACCTTCTTTCGTTTTTTATAAAACTTTGGACAGTGCCGTTGTCTTAGCTTAATATGCAAAGTGAAACCGATTTTGCAAATTAATTTACTAAAATGGTGCGGATTTTGCAAACAGAAGGCTGCTCTTAGTGCCGATTTCTGTGTTTGTGGGGTCTGTCCTGGACTGTAAAATATTCATTCAATGCTATTTTAGGTTTTGTTTAATCTCTTTATGCAAAATGCTTTGCGTCGTTTTGATGTCATTGTCTCGCCCATGTTATTTCTAATCCATTTTATTGTATTCCTGATTGTCTTGAACTCAAAGATGTCCATTAGCTTATCTTTGGAAAATTGACTTGTAAATATTGGAATTGTCATAGCCATTCTGCTGATTTCGCGCATGGGGGCGCGTCTGGCATAGCGTTTGAAGCGTCCGAAAATACTTTCAATAATATCTGAACAACATAACCAGGTTTGACCTTCCGGCAGATTTTGAGTTTCTTTGTGGCAGTAATCAGCAATTTTTGCCAGAACTAGTTCGTTCTGAGGGAAAAGTTTTGACGTTACTGATTTAAGGATGTTATTAAAAGTTTCACGCCCCAATCCATTCTGCACCATTTCCTTTTTTGCGTTGTGCAGAATA
>JAGYNC010000332.1 GCA_018400135.1 Victivallaceae bacterium | reverse complement strand
GACCATGCGGATCATTATTTAATCAGTCGCGAGTCGACTTGTAACGCCTCACTCCGTCCTGATTTGTCGGAGATTGGGAAAATATTATCATATCGGTTGAGGAGAACGGCGACGCGAGCGTGCGACGAGTAGAAAAAAAGCGAGGGATTGCGTCGGCTTAGGGGTTGTAAGAGAATTAATGCCACAAGATTTATCTGTCTGGCACGGGAGATGCTATCTCAATTGCGTCGAGACGCAAACAAACTCCTGGATGCGTGAGAAATTCAGTGCGGTGCAGATGCGAGGCGGCAAGACGCTGCTGTATCGGCATACTGCAAGTTGCAGCCAACGAGGCAGATGCGCCGCACTGAATTTCCCCGGAGGGTAAATTGTCTTGAATTTTCCTGTTTGAGCCCATTGGTGAATTTGAGGGATTACTATAATCAATTGTAAATAAGGGCTTTAGCAACAATTACAATCCAATTTATCACGGATTCAGGAAACGTGCCGGATAATGGCAAGGAATGGTATGGACGAACAATACAACGAAGCTGTAATCAAGACCTTGAGTTCCCTGGAGCACATCCGGTTGCGACCGGGAATGTACATTGGCCGCACAGGCAACGGTTCGCATCCCAATGACGGGATATATATGCTTCTTAAAGAAATTATCGACAACAGTGTGGACGAATTCATCATGGGTTCGGGCAACCGCATAGATATAAGCATTTCCGACAACGTGGTGGCAATTCGTGATTATGGCCGCGGCATCCCGCTCGGGAAATTGCTGGAGTGTGTTTCGGTTATCAATACCGGGGGGAAATACAATACCGACGCATTCCAATTTTCGGTGGGACTCAACGGTGTCGGCATAAAGGCGGTCAATGCTCTTTCAAGTCGATTTGTCGTCATGTCGATAAGGAACGGGATGTTTCGTCGTGCGGTTTTCGAGCATGGACTATTGATTGGCGAGACCAAGGGGGAAAGCGAGGAAAGCAACGGCACCAGCGTCGAGTTCACGCCTGACGCGGAAATTTTTCAAGACTACCGCTACCAACTGGATTTTGTTGAAAAACGAGTGTGGATGTACGCCTACCTCAACCACGGACTGTCGCTTTACTTAAACGGTGAACGGTTTTATTCGCGCCAGGGACTCAGAGACCTGATAGATATGGAAGTCGGCGACAAACGGATTTATGAAATAATACACACGAAGGATAAAACCATCGAGTTCGCCTTCTGTCATACCGACAGTTACGGAGAGAACTATTTTTCATTCGTCAACGGACAATACACCAACGACGGCGGAACTCACCTTTCGGCGTTTAAAGAGGGCATTTTAAAGGCGATAAATGAATTTACCGGGAAGCAATTCCAGGCATCAGACGTGCGTGATGGAATAGTGGGGGCAGTATCAATCAGGCTGCGGGAACCGGTTTTCGAATCCCAAACCAAAAACAAACTGGGCAATACCGACATCAAAAGCCGGATAGTCGATGATACCAGAACCGCAGTTACCGACTATATGCACCGCAACCCGGAACAAGCCGCAATTATCATTGACAAGGTAAAACGCAACGAGAATATCCGCAGAGAAATTCAAGCCGTGAAAAAACAGTCGCGGGAGAAAGCCAAACGCATGAGCATCAGAGTGCCCAAACTCAGAGACTGCAAATGTCATCGGGGTGACAATTCCGGTCGTGGTGACGAAACCATGATTTTTTTAACAGAAGGCGATTCGGCCGCAGGGTCAATGATCAAGTGTCGGAATGTCCATACTCAGGCAATATTTTCACTCAAGGGAAAGCCTTTGAATGTGTATGGCAAGTCTTTCGACAAACTCTACGGCAACGAGGAACTTTACTTCATCATGCAGGCTTTGAATATCGAAGAGGATGTTGGCAACTTGCGCTACAACAAAGTAGTAATCGCCACGGATGCAGATGTGGATGGCCTGCATATTCGCAATTTACTGATTACTTTCTTCCTGACATTTTTTGATCAATTGGTTTTGTCCGCGCATCTGTACATTCTCGAAACACCGCTTTTCCGGGTACGCAACAGAAAGAAAACCTTTTACTGCTACAACGAGGAAGAACAAAGAACAATCTCCGAAAAACTGGGGAATACCGCAGAAATAACAAGATTCAAGGGGCTTGGAGAAATTTCGCCGGACGAATTCGGCGCGTTTATAGGGGAGAACATCAGACTGGAACAAATACACATAGACAACATACGCGATATCCCGGAAACCCTCGGAT
>JAGYNC010000331.1 GCA_018400135.1 Victivallaceae bacterium | reverse complement strand
TCCCCCCAAGGGGAGAATAGCTACGCTCAAAACACTTTTATCTGAAAATAGACTATAGAACAGACACAAAGATATACATGCCAATTTCCCCCCAAGGGGAGAATAGCTACGCTCAAAACACTTTAAAATGAGGTGCTTCTACTTCATACATCATCCTTTTTTTATAGACTTTCCCTAGTGTTAAAGGACAGGGCAATTGTCAGCAGGCATTAGAAAGTTTTATCTCCGTGGTAACCCGAGGGTTCCGACAATTTGTTGTGCCGGGCTGACTGGTCATGTTAATCGACGCGCTCGAGGCTTCAGTTAAAAATCGACCTTTTCTGTTTGTTCCCTGTACTTATCTATGATACGAAGTTAGGTTATTCTTCGGTGGCAGGAACCAATCGGAATCCGAGCGATTGAGCTTGCTTGATTAATCTGTTCATTTTTGCCTTTTTTGTTTTTTTATCAAGATAATCCATGCCGAGTTCTTTATATCGATCGCCATATTTTATAATGGCATAGAGACATTTTATAATGCGGTGAGCAATGGCGATAATCGCTTTTTTAGCTCCTCGTCGCGTCTTGAGCCGGTGGTACTTATCGTGATAATACGTGTTTTTCGTTTGTGAGGCGGCCCACGCTACTTCTACCATGACTGGTTTTATGTGATGTTTCGTTGTGTGATTTCTGCCGCTTTTCCGTTTTCCGGCACTTTCATTGTTGCCGGGACACAGACCGCTCCATGAAGCGAGGGCGGCAGCGCTTGGGAATGTATCGAGCGTTGTCCCTATCTCGGCGATGATGGCCCGGGCGGATATGTCTGAGATGCCGGGAACTTCTTTCATTCGTTCCAGCAATTCCTCATGGTCAGCCATGAGACGTTTAATACGAGTATCAAGCGATACAATCGTGGCTTCCAATGTCGCAATGGTAGATAAGAGTGTCTGCAACATGAACCGGTGATGGTCGGTAAAAAAACCTTTGATTGACCGGTACAATTCTTGTGTCTTGCCCTTTAAGCGTCCGCGAGCGCATTCTTCAATATCTTTCAGGGTGAGGGCGCTGTGGCCATCCGACAAAAGCGACATCAAATTGCGGCCGGTCACGCCAAACAGGTCCGATACAACCGAATTTATTTTAATGTTTGCTGATTCAAACAACTTATGCACCCGCTTCTTATAATTAGACAGCGAATGAACATACTTCTCTCGCTGACGGGTCAGATCACGCCATGTTCGCACCTCTTGCGGAGGAATGAAACTCGACTGTAAAAGACCATGACGCAGTAATCCGGCCAGCCATTCGCTATCTTTGATATCGGTCTTTCGGCCAGGCACATTCTTGATATGACGCGCATTGACAAGGACAACCTCTATATGGCCCTCGAGGACATTATGAACTGGATGCCAATACACGCCAGTGCTTTCTATCGCCACGATCGGGCATTCGTGACTCAACAACCAGTCGCGCATATGCTCCAGATCATCGGTAAAGGTGCTGAATGTCCGGATAATCGTTTGATCGTCTCCCGTTGTATCCGTGTAAAGTATACAGGCAGTTATGCTGTCTTTGTGCACATCCAATCCGCAACAAATAGGGTTGACAACGTTGACAATCGTGCGTTTCTTACCTGTGGTCATGGCTATCCTCCTTGTAGGGTTTTTGTGGTTACTTACCCTTTGGATAACCATGACCGCCTTATATTGCAAACTATATTTTCATCCTTCGTTGTGCGCATTTATGGGCATGGAAGTTAATAGAGGCATAAAATCGGTCAATAACCCCGTTCAACTGCATATTTTTGCATCATGCGGTTGAAATCGCGTCCCGCACGATAATTCCCCATGAGGAAATAGGGTATCGAGCCCCGGCGCGCCATTTCATCAGCCCACTGAGCACAAATCATCTGTTGTATGATATTACCCATGATTCCCGAGGTCGGGCACACCGTATCTTTACGCCCGGGAATATGGATCGCCCCGCCGTATTCCGGTGAAAAGTTGTCAAACCCGGCATCAGCTACGTCTATCAACCGTCCAGGAGGTACTTCACCATCCATCGAGCCGGGCCCGATACCGACGACATAAGCACCTTCGACCTGTTTTTCGAGAGCTATTTTAACCTCATCCGGAAATGCCGGTGACATTCCGGTCACGAGGAATACATTACGGAATTTATTGGCGTTCCAGTCGCCGGTGTTGGGCATCCAGGGGCCGGAGGCTACCCTGACCAACTCGCTTTGAAAACCGGTATGTTCTATGCTCT
>JAGYNC010000330.1 GCA_018400135.1 Victivallaceae bacterium | reverse complement strand
ATGGTACTGTTGTTTTGTCATATTGTTGCTCTTCATTAATTACCCGGTAATCTTCGTGCCTTTGCGCCTTTGCGCCTTTGTGTGAGAACACTTCCCAAACTGTAATCGCTCACTCTTTGGGTGGGGTCGAGGCTACGACACCCGAGGAGGAACGACGAGGCTGTGTAGTATTGAACCCGCTCCAAAGGAAAGAGTGAGGCATTACTCAAACTCTACACTTCCCTGCGGTGTTCCAATTCGAGCGTTTTGGAAATCTGGTCGCATACTTCAGACGGCCCGAAGTACTGGATCGGTCCCGGATAGACGTAGTCGGAATTCAACGCCCACTCTTCGCGGTATCTGACGAAGTACTGGAACGGGGCATCGTTCAATTTTACCAATGCCTTGCGGATAACCGGCTTGTCTTTACCGTGGCGACGTTCCATATTCATCATCATAGTAATGGGAATTCCGCCGCAAGTCCATTCTTGGGACGGTTTGGCAGTATTGCGGACTGATGCCATGTAGCCGGTTTTGCCGGCACCGATCAGCGCGGCGGCGGTATAGCCGAGGCTATAACAATAGTCGGCATCGAAATTGGAGGGAGCCGCGCAGCGTCCTTCGTAGCCGAAGAAGTGAGTTTGAGCTTTGAATTTGCCTTTATAGGTACCAGCCGCGGCACGTGCTCTGAGCTTCAGTCCGACCATTTCCGCGAGCATTTTTTCGGTTTCAATCTGCGACACCTGGACGTTGCCATGGGGGTCCCGATCAAGGCATAGTTGAAGTTGAATGCCGTGCGGCAATGAACTGAAGACATATGACGAGTCACGTTCGAGGCGGCTGCTGATAAATTGAATTTTATTGTCCGGATCGTTGATTTCACGGAATGCTTCTGCTTCATGTGCCAACAGATCATTGAGTTCGGTAATCAGTGATTTGACTTCAGGAATAAACTCGATTAGTCCCTCGGGAATGAGTATCACGCCGAAATCGTCGCCTTTTTCGCCACGATTAGCAACAATATCGGCGAGTGAGTCAACCAGTTCATTGATCGTCATTTTGCGGCTTTCGACTTCTTCGGAAATAATGGCTGCGTTGGGTTGAGTTTGCAAGGCACACTCAAGAGTGATGTGCGAGGCTGAACGTCCCATCAACTTAATAAAGTGCCAATATTTTCTGGCGGAATTGGCGTCCCGTTCGATATTGCCGATAAGCTCGCTGTAGACGCGACAGGCGGTATCAAACCCGAATGATGCTTCGATATATTCATTTTTTAGATCGCCATCAATGGTTTTAGGACAGCCGATAACCTGAATCGGGATGCTATTGCGCTTGTAGTATTCCGCCAGCATGCAGGCATTGGTATTGGAGTCGTCGCCGCCGATAATCACCAACGCATTAATTCCGAGTTTTTCGCAGTTTTTTCGTCCGATTTCAAACTGTTCGTCCGTCTCCAGCTTGGTGCGACCGGAACCGATCATATCAAAACCGCCGGTATTGCGATAAGCATCCACCAGGTTGGCGGTAAGTTCCATATATTGATTTTTTACCAGACCGTCCGGGCCGCGCAGAAAGCCGTACAGCCGACTGTCCGGATGTAGTGATTTAATCCCATCGAAAATACCGGCAATAACGTTGTGCCCGCCGGGGGCCTGTCCGCCGGAAAGAATAACCCCGACTGTTAACGGTTTAGAAGCAGGCTTGTCATCCGCGGCGTGAAAGGTGACACGTGGACTGCCGAATGTAGCGTTGAAGAGTTCGCTGATGCGTTCAGCATCGGCGACAGCGCTGGTTGGCGCTCCTGCTTCAACATTGACTCCGGCGCCATTGATCAGGGCCGGGGGCAATTTTGGTTGGTAAGTGGCTCTGGCTTGTTGAAGTGCTGAAATTTTCGTCATAATATAAACTTCCTGTTTCTGTCCCGTAATTAGAGTATGGTTGATGAGGCAAATGTTCGCCTCGGTTAAGGATTTCATGAAAATCGGAATGCCGGAAACGGTAAGTTACATTTTTTTTGCGGGATAATCAAGTTGATTTGGTCTCTTTGTGTAAGATTTTAACCCATTTCAAAGAACATTTTTTTGAAACAGGTTAAAATCTTACATTTTTGTCAAATCTTGCAAAAGATGACCAAACTTTTGGCGTACCGCTTCTTGCCCTTTCCTGGAAAGAATTATTTCTACTTCGGTTGCCTTGCTGAGCATGTCAGGCTGATTTTTTAAGTATTTTATTTTCAGAGAAAATTTCAACTTTTTTTATCCGAATGTTTCCACCA
>JAGYNC010000033.1 GCA_018400135.1 Victivallaceae bacterium | reverse complement strand
TCGAGGGCTGACCCTGCTTGCCACGGGATAACGCAAACACGAGCTGTTAGGAAATGTCGAATGTCGAGATATGACCCCAATGCTCCGCTTGAGCCCGGCGACGGCGCCGGCTCGCTTGTCCGTAGCAAAACTTAAGAAAGTTATTTTTTGACCCCTATGGTTGAAGGAGTGTGGATAGTGAAAAGCACGGTTTATGTTGGCATGAGCGCTGATTTGGTGCATCCGGGGCACCTTAACATTCTTAAACATGCGCGCGAGCTCGGAGAGGTGGTGGTAGGGTTGCTGACAGATGAGGCAATCGCCAGTTATAAACGCCTGCCTTTTATGACCTTTGACCAACGCCGGGAGGTGGTGGAAAACATCAAGGGTGTCAGCCGCGTGGTTCCCCAGGCCACGCTGGATTATGTTCCCAATCTCGAAGCGTTGAAGCCGGATTACGTGGTGCATGGCGACGACTGGAAAGAAGGTGTCCAGCAAAAGACCCGCCAACTCGTAATTGACGCTCTTGCCAGGTGGGGAGGGAAATTAATTGAAGTTCCTTACACAAAAGGCATATCTTCAACGCAGCTTAACAAGGCCATGAAAGAGGTGGGCACCACTCCTGAAATCCGCCTGAAAACCCTGAAACGACTGCTGTCGGCAAAACCTATCGTGCGTTTGCTGGATATTCATAACGGTCTCAGCGGGTTGATTGTTGAAAATCTTTCTCTCAATACTCCATATGGTCGGCGCGAGTTTGACGGCATGTGGGCCAGCAGTCTCACGGATTCCACCGCCAAGGGCAAGCCGGATATTGAAGCAGTGGACGTTACCTCGCGCATAAAAACTCTGAATGAGGTACTGGAAGTTACTACCAAACCGATTGTCTACGACGGCGATACTGGCGGCCGGCCCGAACATTTTGTTTTCACGGTAAAAACCCTGGAACGGCTCGGGATTTCGGCGGTAATCATTGAAGACAAAGTCGGTTTGAAAAAAAACTCCCTTTTAGGCACCGATGTTGCGCAATCCCAGGATACGATTGAAGATTTCAGCTCCAAAATACAGATTGGCAAACAATCGCAAGTTACTTATGACTTTATGATCATTGCCAGGATTGAAAGCCTGATTCTTAACAAAGGCATGGATGATGCTATAGCCCGTGCCAACGCTTATTTGGAAGCCGGCGCGGATGGAATTATGATCCATAGCCGCGCCAAGACGCCCGCTGAGGTTTTTGAATTCTGCCAGCGTTATAACCTTCTTGAAAACAGGAAACCGCTGGTGGCCGTACCTTCCAGCTACAATACCGTAACCGAAGAAGAACTGGCCGGGCATGGCGTCAACATAGTCATTTATGCCAATCAATTATTGCGCAGCGCCTATCCAGCCATGGTTAATACCGCTAAATCCATTCTACAGAATCAGCGCTCATCCGAGGCGGATAACCAAATGATTCCGATTAAGGATATTCTTAATCTTATCCCGGGAACCAAGTGATGATCCCTCCTGAAATATTATTTAAAGCCCTTAAAAATCATGGTGTCGGCCTGTTTGCCGGCGTGCCTGATTCCCTGCTTAAAAGCTTTTGTGCCTGGTTGGAAGACCATGCCAATCCTGGCGAACATGTCATTGCCGCCAACGAAGGCAATGCGATTGCGCTGGCCGCCGGTTACCACCTGGCAACCGGTAAAATTACCGCTGTCTACATGCAAAATTCAGGACTGGGCAATACTGTGAATCCTCTGACTTCGCTGACGGATCCGGAGGTTTATCGCATTCCCATTTTAATGATTATCGGCTGGCGCGGTGAACCCGGGATCAAAGACGAACCGCAACATATAAAACAGGGTCGGATTACCCCTGCCCTTCTGACATTGTTGGATATCCCCCATTGGATATTGGAGGCAGGCGGAAATCTTGACGTCATTCTTGCTGAAATATTCGCTGCGCTTAAAAAAAACGGCGCGCCGGCGGCCTTGCTGGTGCGCAAAGGCGCTCTGGCAGATTATAAAAGCCGACGCAAGCAATCATTCAACGCCTGTTTAAAACGCGAAGACGCGCTTTGCCAATTGCTCAAATTGGCGCATCCGCGCGATTTAATTATCTCCACCACCGGTAAAACTTCGCGCGAAGTCTTTGAATTGCGCGTTGAACGCGGTGAACCCCAGCGCGATTTTCTTACCGTCGGATCCATGGGGCACACATCGTCCATTGCCCTCGGGGTGGCATTGGGAAATCCCGCCCGCCGGGTAATCTGCCTGGATGGAGATGGGGCTATGCTGATGCACCTGGGCGCTTTGCCGATTATCGGTTCTTTAAAACCTGCCAATTTTGTCCATGTATTGCTTAATAACTCAGCCCATGAATCAGTCGGCGGACAACCCACCGTTGCCGGACGAGTTGATTTTTCGGCCATAGCTAAAGCTTGCGGTTATCGGCATTATTACCTGGCCGCAGACGTCATAAATCTTGAAAAATACTGGAAACAGATTGAGCAGGAAAAGGGCCCGATCATGCTGGAAATTCGCATCCGCATCGGATCGCGTGATAATCTTGGCCGCCCGACCAGCACCCCGGAACAGAATAAAAAGGCTTTTATGGAGCATGCTCATGAGTGACTGCCTCTCAACACAAGCTTGGGTCTATTACAACCCGGTGCGGATTAACGCCGGGATTGGTATTTTGCGGCGTTTCCCGGAGTTGATTGCCGACGGCCCGGCATTGTTAATCACAACTGCCGGTTTCACGCGACGCGGCATGACGGACAAAATCAAGGGGCAACTTGGCAAAAATCGGGTTATTGTTTATGACCAGGTAACTCCCAATCCTGAACTTGATGCTCTTGACCGAGCCGCGTCGCAATTAAAAGACCATAAAATAAAAAACATTGTCGCCCTTGGCGGCGGCAGTGTTCTGGATACAGCAAAAGTGCTGGCAGTAACTCTTCCGAGCGGGTTGGCAGAACCCCTTAATCATGTCCTGCGCCAAGGGCATGCTCATAAATGGTCGTCTAGAATCCCGGTCATCGCGATTCCGACCACTGCTGGCACCGGCGCCGAGGTCACACCTTTTGCCACCGTCTGGGATAAATCAACCCATAAAAAACATTCTTTGACCGGGGAGTTTGTTTATCCAGTTCATGCTTTGCTGGATCCGGAATTGACCATCTCCCTCCCGCGCAATGAGACTCTATATTCCGCGCTGGATGCTATTTCGCATGCGCTGGAGTCATTATGGAATCGCAACAGGACGCCGGTCAGCGAAGCTTATGCATTGCAAGCGCTGAAGCTGGCCAATGAGGCTTTGCCGGCGGTGCTTGAAAATCCGGATGATTTGGATCAGCGCGCCCGCATGCAAAACGCGAGTTTGCTGGCAGGGCTGGCCATCAGCCAGACCCGCACGGCAATCGCACATGCCATTTCTTATCCGCTTACCATCCGTTATGGCGTTCCCCATGGGCTGGCCTGCGGTTTCAGTCTTGCTGAAATCCGGGAATATTGCCATCATCATTTGGGAGATGCATTGAATTCCGGCATTGTGGCGGAAACAATGAAGCTTCTGCACAGCCTCGATTTAGGAAGCGAATTGACCAAATATAATCTTCCTGGTGTCGATCGAATTATTGGGCTGGAAACGCTCGCCCAGGATCGAACAGGAAATTTTCCAATCTTGATTGACAACGCTGGGATTGGCGAAATCATTGTAAAATCAATGGTTTGACAGAAGGATAATGGTTTATGACGGATTCTGACAACATTCTGCGGCAAGTTCAGCTAACGCAACTGGAGATATTAACAGAAGTAGATAAAATATGCCGCAAGCATAACATTAAATACTTTCTGATTAGCGGCACGCTGCTCGGCGCCGTGCGGCATAAAGGGTTCATTCCCTGGGATGACGATGTTGATATCGGCATGCACCGCAAGGATTACGACCTTTTTTTGGAAATTGCCGGCAGGACGCTGGCTAAAAAGTATTTTTGTCAGAGTGTTTATTCGGAACCTGATTATTATTTGCCGTATGCCAAAGTGAGAAAGAACGGAACGAAATATGTAGAAGCAAGCATTAAACATCTGAACATAAACAAAGGCGTATATATTGACGTCTTTCCTATAGATAACGTTCCCGATAATGCGCTGTTAAGATTTATTCATAGAATGGAATTACAGATTCTGTTTAGAATGGTGTTGGAAAAAAGCGGAATTATCATTTCTGAGGATCAAAGATTATCCAGACGCGTGGCGTATACTATGCTACGAATATTTTTTAAGCCATTTAAAAAAAGAAATCTTCTGCTTTACATGGATCAGAGAATGAAAGCATATTCTGGACAGAAAACCACTTGTCTGACCAATATTGGCAGTTCTTACGGGTATACCCGAGAACAAAGACAGTCCTACATTTTTGAGTCGCTATCCGAAACAGAATTTGAGGGACGTTTGTTTTACGTTCCGGTCCAGGCGCATGAATACTTAACCGGATTGTTTGGCGATTATATGACCCCGCCTCCGGTTGACCAGAGAGAAAATCGTCACGGGATTGTTGAGGTTCAGTTGTAAAAACTGGCTCATCGAGAAACTATGTTCCGTTTAAAATACCCACAATTACAGCTTAACCTTCTCGCCAACGTCTTGAACTTCATATTCAGCGTTCTGGTCGGTTTCTGGCTCGTTCCATACCTTATTCGTAATCTTGGCATCAGTGCCTACGGCCTAATCCCATTGGCAACCACTCTGACTGCTTACATGGCTGTTTTCACCCTTGCGCTGAATTCGGCCGTGGGCCGGTTTCTGACCATGGCCCTGGACCGCCGGGATGCTGCCGAATCAAACCGCATATTCAATACCTCATTCTGGGGAAGCATTGTAATCCTTTTTGCTATGGCTGCTCCTTCCTTCTGGTTTGCCTGGCACGCCGATAGTTTCCTTGACGTTCCCTCCGGCCTTGAAAATGATTTTACCGGACTGTTGCTGGCGATAATCGGCATGTTTTATCTTACTACCCTGACCAGCGCCTTCAACGTTGCTACCTTCTGCCGAAATCGCTTCGACCTTGCCAACATTGTACACATACTCAGCACCATCACGCGGGTGACAATCATTGTCATGCTGTTCAATATCTGCGCGCCGCAGGTCTGGCAGGTCGGGACTGCATACCTTGTGGCCGCTATCATTGCCGGCATCGGAGCAATCCTCCTATGGAGGATATTAACACCGGAACTTAAGGTGTGCCTGTCTTGTTTTAGTATGTCGACACTGCGTATGATGACCAGCTTTGGCTGGTGGGTGGTAGTCAGCCAGGTCGGCACAATTTTGTATTTGAGCGTCGACCTGATTGTGGTCAATAAAATGATCGGCATTGTTGCAACCGGACAGTATGGGGCACTGATGATCTGGTCAGCACTCTTGCGCAATTTCTCAATGGTCGTATCGGGGATCTTTGCGCCCACAGTCTTTATCCTTTTTTCCCGTAATAAATTTGACGAACTGTTGGGCTATTCACGTCGCGCGCTGAAGTTTACCGGCTTGATTATTGCGCTTCCTGTCGGATTGATTTGCGGTTTTTCAAAACCTCTCCTTCTCCTATGGTTGGGTGAGGCTTTTGTCCCGCTGGCACCGCTCATGGTGCTAATGACCTTACACTTGGGCTTCAATCTCTCCGTCTCATCGATTTCTCATCTTTACTATGCAGCAAATAAAGTTCGTCTACCCGGAATTGTAACCTGCATAATGGGATTAATAAACCTCGGATTGGCCATAGCCCTTGCTGGTCCTGTCGGATGGGGAATGTATGGCGTGGCCGTGGCCGGCGCCATAATGCTGACTGTCAGAAACCTTTTTTTTATCCCGATTTATTCGGCGAAAATACTTGGTTTAAAATGGACCGCTTTCTATAGAGAAATGATTCCGGCTTTTGCCGTATCTCTGACCTTGGCGGCAATCGGATGGGGTATTGTATTTTTCTGTGGAATTGAATCATGGCTTGCGCTGATTATTTCCGGGATGATACTGTTTTCCGTTTCCATTGTTGCTATTTATGTCATTATTTTGAACCGGCACGAACGATTACAGGCCATGCGCATGATTTTTCCATTGATGACCAAACCTGCCCGATAAAATTATTGCAGATAGGCTATGCGTGTCCTTTGGATTACTAACACAATATTTCCAGCACCAAGTAAAGCGCTGGGGTTGCCCGAACCAGTAACTGGCGGGTGGATGTATGGTCTGGCAGGCCGACTTGCCTCCGCCAAAGGCATTTGTATGGCGGTGGCAACCACCTATCGCGGCAACGAATTTAAAACCTTTAATATTGACGGAGCATTTTATTATTTGTTGCCGCTTCCGGCAACATCTGGATATCCCAAGCGACTTGAAACATGGTGGCGCAAAGTATGTGCCGATTTTAAACCCGATTTAATTCATATCCATGGCACGGAATATGCGCACGGCCTGACATGCATGCGCGCTTGTCCGGCAATGAACTTTGTTGTTTCCATACAAGGATTGACAAGCGTTTATGCTGAACACTTTTACGCAGGCATCTCCCGGTGGCAAATCGCCAGAAATATAACCTTGCGGGATATATTGCGCAGGGATACGATTTTTCAGGGAAAACAAAGGTTCATCAGACAGGGCGTCTTGGAAAAAGAATACCTCCGAAGAGCCCGAGCCATAATTGGCAGAACGCAATGGGACTATGCACATACGAGGGCAATAAATCCGTCGGTTAATTATTATTTCTGCAATGAAATACTGCGGAACGGTTTTTATACAAGCGCAAAATGGAATAGTGCCATCAAGACGGACCACACAATATTTTTAACCCAGGCCAATTATCCGATTAAAGGACTTCATCAAGTTCTGAAGGCTGTGGCATTATTAAAAAAAGACTTCCCACACATAAAAATAAAGGTGGCAGGACGGAACATAATAAATACCGCCACCTTTATAGATACGCTTAAAACGAGCGGTTACGGAGCTTATATTCTCAAGCTAACGAAGCAACTCCATCTCCGCGATCATATACAATTTGTCGGACCGCTTGCTGAAGAAGAAATGATAAAGGAGTATCTGAACGCTCACGTGTTTGTTTGCCCTTCAAGTATTGAAAACAGTCCTAATTCAGTCGGTGAAGCGCAATTACTAGGTGTTCCTGTGATCGCCTCTCATGTGGGAGGCGTTCCTGATATGATCGTTCATGGTGAAACAGGCCTTTTATATGGCTTTGAGGAAGTGGAAATATTGTCCGAACAGATTCGCCATGTATTTACTGACCAGACACTAGCCGAACATCTTTCTCAAAACGGGATAGAAGCTGCGGAAAAACGCCACCATCCAAGCGAAAACCTGAATCAAATGCTTGCAAGTTACCGTCTGATCGCAAAGAAAATACCATGAATGGATTCTTGAAAACCGGCGGCATGATTTTGGGATCAATGATCGTGGCGGTTGGAATAATATACCTTGCCTCGCTGCCTCCCAAAATCGGTGTTATTCTGATTTTTGGCCTGATCACGGCCGGATTGGCAATGGCGCTATTGAACAATCCCAAAGCGCTGGTCAGCGCCATTGTTGCCTATCCGGCATTCATAATATTTTGGTCAATTATTTTCCCGGGCATGAAATACCGGATTGAAGAAGCAATATTCCCGGTTATTAATCTGGGGTTCATGCGGTTACGGGTTGAAGAATTAATATTCTATGGCCTGACTGGTATATGGTTAACCCTTATGTTTTTTTTCACCATGAACCGTAAAAAGCAAAGATCCCATTTGTCTAGCTGGTTTATTTTGCTTGTGCTGGTCATGTGTTTGTGGACGGCGTTATCAGTCAGACTTGGATTCCTTAACGATAACCCAAATGTGACAACCGAGTTGCGCCAAATTGCGCCTATATTACTGGGATTGCCGATGGCGGTTTGGGCATTGCGGCGCATTGAACCAAGCAGGTTAAGAGGTATAGTAAAAACAACGGTCTTTTTGCTTTTTGTTTCCAATCTGCTTTTGTTGTTTTCGTTATTTCCTTTCATCCGAAATATCCCATATTTCAGCATCTGGTATCAGGAGGGCGCATCGCATCCCGCTTATTGTTTCACTATTATTCTCTTTGTCGGACTCTTTTCTTTGTTGCTTTCAGGACAACCCTCGTTATGGACATTGGCAGGAATGTTGGCGCCATTGAGCATTGCCATATTTCGTATTCCCAAATGGTGGCTTTTCGGCATTTCAATTGGAAGTTTATTTGGAATATATACCGCCTTTTGCGATAAATCTGGATTCCATCTATATACCAGAAAGTTTAACAGGCTAGTAGTTTTCAGCCTGTTCGCGGGACTTGCTATTGCCATCAGCGCAATATTCTTTTCGGAAATTGCGGGCCAATCGCTTGAGAAATTCAAACAGCGTGTTTTAAGAGAGGACGCCGGCGGCGACATGTCCGGCGGACGATTCAGGATATGGGCCTTAATTACCGAGCGTATTGCGGAACATCCCATAGTCGGCCATGGCCTTGGGTTCAGAATTAAAGGCATTCTTCCGGCCAGCATAGAGGCTGAAGGTCAATACATGGAAGATCACAACATTGTATTATGGATTGCGGCCCGCTTTGGGATACCTTTTCTCCTGCTGCTTGCCGGCCTGACTTTACGTTTCTGGCGAACAGTCCGGCGGGTTTATCAAGCGGAGGATCGTCCATTTCAAAAAATATTAATCCTGGCCTGCACGGGTAATTTCATCGTCATATTGTGCATGAGTCTTGTGGGCCAGTGGTTATTTGTTTTTGAAAGCTCCATACTCTTCACGTGGAGCGTTGCGGTTGTTTTGGCGTTGTGCCCCCGAGATCGGCAGGCACGATGCGCGACGGCAGGACTTCCCAATGAACAATAAAATTCTCATTATCTGCCATGATTATTTGCCAATGGTAACGCCCAACAGTTTCCGCTGGTCAAGCATAGCGGAGCATTGGGCAAGGCAGGCATATGAAATCTATGTGATTTGCGCCTGGCAGCCGGATACGGAGCGGGAAGAAACTCTGAATGGCATCCGGGTGTTCCGGGTCGGCGGCGGAATGAGCCAGCGAATCCGCCGGGGAATCATGGAAAAGCACCGGACAATTGTGCTGGACCAAATTCAAAAATCAAGCCGGATGGCTGTTAAGCAAAAACTTATCCTATGGGCAAAACAACTGCATGATATAACCTGGAAAAAACTTTATTGGCCGGATTTCGCCTGCTTATGGTATTTCCCCGCCTTCAAAAAAGCCGATGAGTTTATCAGACAGCATAACATTGAAAAACTGATTACCGTCTCTTTTCCTTTTACCGGGCACTTGGTCGGCTATAGCATGAAGAAAAAACGCTCTGAAATCACATGGCTGGCCGATGTGATTGACCCATCCTTTTTTCCGGATCTATTCCTGACAAACAACGATGTTCTTTATCATAGATTGAATAAAGCCGTTGAAAGAAAAATATTTCAACAGGCCGATGCAGTTTCGGTGCTTACCGGGATTATCAGGAAAAGATATGCTGATTTATATCCGGAATACAGCGGCAAGATACACGTTAATCCTAATCTCCTGCATTATGAAATTGCGGCAGGGAAATCGCTGTTCCCGCAGAACAACAAAATCCGGCTTGTTTTTGTCGGAACGCTTAATAAAACAGTAAGAAGTCCGGAACATTTACTCAGGGTATTTGAGATGTTGTTGCATACAAAAACAGGGAAAAGACTTGAATTGCATTTATTCGGCACAGTGGATTATTGCATGGAACAATTCGCGTCCTATCAGGAGTTAATGGGCCAACATATTTTTCTGCATGGGGCCGTTAGTCGTAATAAGGCCGTTCAGGCCATGCACAGCGCGAATATCCTCGTAAATATCGGGAACATGAATCCATACCAGGAACCCAGCAAGGTTGCGGAATATGCGAGCACCGGCAAACCCATTGTTAATATAGCCACGATTGCAAACGACAGTTCGGCGCTTGCCCTGGAAAAATATCCGGCAGCGATAAATATCTTCTGCCCTGTCCCAAACGAGAAACGGACGGAACAAATCAATAAACTGAATGAATTTATTGAAAATCCACCATGCGTGGAAAAAGAATCTGTAAAAAAATGGCTGACGCCTTATACAATTGACTCAGTTACCGGCGCATATTTATCAATGCTAAATCAAAACATAGGACAACAATGAAACCCATATTATCAATCATTACCCCCGTTTATAACGGGGAAAAATTCATTAGGCGATGCTACAACAATCTCTTATTGCAGACATTTCAGGAATGGGAATGGGTTGTTGTCAATGATGGTTCTACAGACAAAACTTTATCGCTGGTGAAGGCGATTGCGGATGACAGGATTAATCTGTCTTCTTACGATTCAAATAAAGGGCGCGGATTCGCAAGAACGCAGGCTCTCTCACGCGCCTCCGGCGAGTGGATTGTCGTCTGGGATATGGATGATATGTATTTTCCTGATCGTCTTACAGAGATTAATAAAGCGAGGCTGGCCGGTTATGATTTTTTTTGCTCGTATGCGGTGGTCGCGAATAACAATTTGAATATTAAAGGAATTCGGGGGTTTTCCGCTCCTGCCAATGGATTACCCAGAGGGTTTGTCCATCCCACAATAGCGTGCCGAGCGGAACTGGCGCGAAAAATCGGTTATTGTCCAAACATCCGAACTGGAGAAGATGCAAAAATGAAATGGATTCTTTCCATGAAATACCGGGGATTATGGTTTAAAGACGCCTTGACAATTTATCAGGAGGATAGAGAAATTAATTTGCGAAAAGCTATTGATTGCAATCTGGGGCACTATTTACAACTGCAAGAAATGTTCAGAAATGGCCTAATCACTGGATTCAAAAACCGCCAACGTCTTCATATAAAGTATCTTTGCAAACTTGCTTTCTTGAATCTCCTCCGCGTTTATCCCCCGTTGTATATGAAACTTGTGCCGCTTCGTGATTACGGCGCAACGAAACCTGGATGGACCCTGTCTGAAGAAAGAGTTAATTTTATAAAAAAAATGCGGGAGCGAAATTTTTAAGATTATACTTCTGTGTTATATTGCCACTGAAAAACGTGCTCTTTGTCGGCCGCCAACCGGCCGCGCGCATGCCGCATTTTTTCGCCCTGGCCGACGCGCTGTTGATCCATCTCAAAAACGATCCGCTCTTTACGATCACCATTCCCGGCAAAACAACGTCCTGCCTTGCCTGCCTGCCTGCCTGCGTGCGTCCGATTATCTACGCGGTGGTCGGTGACACCGCGGAGATCGTCCGCTCCCGACTGGGGGTCGGTCCTAAAAATAAAAAATAAGCTTGAAGTTTGAATATGGTTGCGTTCATAATGTAATAAACGCCGCGCGCTGAATCCGGGACGGGTTCATATATTCGGTATTGACCGGCTATACGGCGTGTTATAAGGTGATGACGATTTTAGGAAATGCACGCAATGGTTGGGAGTGCGGCCCGTGCCGGCTGCGGGGTATCAGATCAAGCGGGCGGACATCGTGCTTGATTCGGATGCAAGGCTGGCGCGGAAAGTGGCGCGGTTAGAATCGAGATTGACAAAAGCCTAAGGGATCTATTTTTTATTTTTACGACTGACTCCCCGAGGAGCGTTATGTTTAAAGATAAGATATTGCTCGTTACGGGCGGCACGGGTTCTTTCGGTAATGCCGTGCTGGCCCGTTTCCTGAATACCGATGTCGGGGAGATAAGAATATTCAGCCGCGACGAGAAGAAACAGGACGACATGCGGCATAAATATAACAATTCTAAAATCAAATTCTATGTCGGCGACGTGCGGGATTTCGACAGCATAAATACTGCCATGCGCGGCGTGGATTATGTGTTCAGCGCGGCGGCGCTCAAGCAGGTACCTTCTTGCGAGTTCTATCCGATTGAAGCGGTCAAGACCAATGTGCTCGGAACAGAAAATACCCTCAAGGCTGCCGTTGAACAGAAAGTAAAACGCGTGATTGTTCTCAGCACCGACAAGGCGGTGGCTCCGGTCAACGCCATGGGAATGAGCAAAGCGCTGATGGAAAAGGTGACGGTGGCCATGAGCCGGAACTTGACGGAGGGGGACACAGTCATGTGCAATACCCGCTACGGAAACGTGATGGCGTCCAGGGGGTCGGTTATTCCGCTCTTTGTGCGCCAGATCATGAGCGGGGAGCCCATCACGATCACCGATCCGGAAATGACGCGGTTCATGATGTCGCTGCCCGATTCGGTTGAATTGGTCATGTTTGCCTTCAAGAAGGGTTGCCAGGGAGACACGTTTGTCCAGAAAGCGCCGGCTGCGACCATTCTTACCTTGGCCGAGGCGTTGAAGAAGATTTTTCAGGCCGAGAATAAGGTTCATATTCTGGGCACCCGGCATGGCGAGAAGAAGCATGAATGCCTGGTGAGCCGCGAGGAAAAGGCGCGAGCCGAGGATATGGGCGATTATTACAGCATCAGGCCGGATAGTCGCGATCTGAATTACAGGAAATATTTTGCCGAAGGCGAGAAAGATATTTCAACCGCCGAGGATTATACGTCGGAGAACACGCAGCGTCTGGATGTTGATGGGATGGTTAAACTGTTATTGAAGTTGGACTTCATCCAGGAACAACTGGCGTTGGAAAAGAAGAAATGATAGCGCCATGAAAATACTCGTAACAGGGGCGAAGGGATTTATCGGCAAAAACCTCATTGTAGCTTTGCGAGCGCAATGTTCCGACCACGAGGTTCTTGCGTTTGATGTTGATAACACGTCAAAGGAACTGGATTCCGGATTGGCCGAAGCCGATTTTGTTTTCCATCTGGCGGGAGTCAATCGTCCGAAGGATGAGAGCGAGTTTCAGGCCGACAACGCCGATTTCACCACGGAGATATGCCGTCGGTTGCTGGATTTAAAAAAAAATACGCCGCTTGTTTTGTCTTCTTCGTCACAAGTTTTGCTGGAGAACCCGTACGGCATCAGCAAGCGCAAGGCGGAAGAGGCGGTGCTCGACTATGCCACACGCAGCGGCGCGCGGGTGAAAGTTTATCGTTTGAAAAACGTCTTTGGGAAATGGTGCCGACCGAATTACAACTCCGTCGTTGCCACCTTTTGCCATAACATAGCAAACAACCTGCCGATTACAATATCCGATCCGAATCACGAAATCGAGCTGATTTACATTGACGATGTTGTTAGAGATTTCTTGCGGTGTCTGGATTCATCCGTTCCGACGGATTCAGCGTATTGCGAGATCGAACCCGTCTATAGGATCGGCTTGGGCAGACTGGCGGCATTGATCCAATCCTTTAAGCAAATGCGCGAAACCCTGTTTCTTCCTGATTTCAGCGTTGACTTCACACGCAGGCTTTACGGCACGTTTGTGGCATATCTGGATACAACAGATTTTGCATACAGTCTTGACATAAAGAGTGATGACCGCGGCTGCCTTGCCGAGTTTATCAAATCTCCGGCAGCCGGACAGATGTTCATATCCAGGACCGGGCTTGGGGTTACGCGCGGCAACCATTTTCATCACACAAAGACCGAAAAGTTCCTGGTGGTAGAAGGCGCCGCTGTCATAAAGTTGCGTGATATTCGCAATGGCGATATCATTGAACACATTGTACAGGGCAAAGATATGCGTGTTGTTGATATCCCCCCGGGTTATACGCATTCAATTGAAAACACCGGTTCCGGAGAGCTGGTCACCTTGTTCTGGACGGCATCTGTTTTCGATCCGTCCCGATCCGACACTTACCCGTGTCGGGTTTGAGTACGCAAGATGTTTTTAAGGCTTTTGCCGAGGTTTGTTGGTATTACGGCCGCCCGAACGGACCGAGCGGATATTGGAGATGCTTATGTCTAAGTTGCGCGTTGCGACAATATTGGGCACCCGCCCCGAGATCATTCGCCTTTCAAGAGTTATGGCCGCCATGGATGATCATCTCGACCAGGTGATCATTCATACTGGGCAGAATTACGATTACGAACTGAACCAGATTTTCTTCGAAGAAATGGAGCTTCGCAAACCGGACGTTTTTCTTGAAGCCGTCGGTCGAACGGCGGCGGAAACGATTGGTCTTATCATCGCAAAATCCGATGCGGCGCTCCGGGAAATCAAGCCGGATGCCGTTCTCATCCTGGGCGACACCAATAGCTGCCTGGCGGCGATTGCGGCGAAGCGTCTCAAGATTCCCGTCTTCCACATGGAGGCCGGGAACCGCTGTTTTGATCAGCGCGTGCCAGAGGAGATAAATCGTCGAATTGTGGACCACACGAGCGATATTAATCTCTGCTATTCTTCCATCGCGCGCGAGTATCTTCTGCGCGAGGGCCTGCCTCCGGATCGCGTGATCAAGACGGGCAGTCCGATGTATGAAGTGTTGCATCATCATTTGCCGAAAATCAATTCTTCGAATGTATTGAAGCGGTTGGGATTGGAGCCGGATCGCTATTTTGTAGTCAGTTCGCATCGAGAGGAGAACATTGATTTTCCGGCACAATTTACGGGGCTCGTCAATCTTCTTTCCTGTTTGGCTGAAACAACCGGTTTGCGCGTAATCGTCTCGGCGCATCCTCGCACCCGTAAGAAGATAGAGCATGAAAAAGTGAAACTGCCGACCGGCGTGGAGCTTATGCCGCCGTTCGGTTTTTGTGACTACATACACTTGCAGATGCATGCAAAAACAACGCTTTCCGACAGCGGAACGATCACTGAGGAATCCTCTATTCTGAATTTCCCTGCGCTGAATCTCCGTGAAGCTCATGAGCGTCCCGAGGGGATGGAGGAGGGGGCGGTCATGATGACCGGATTCAACTGGGAGAGGGTGGAGCAGGGGTTGCGCGTGCTCACTAAGCAGGGACGCGGAGCGGAGCGCAGCTTGCGCGTTGTTTCCGATTACGATGTGCCGAACGTTTCCGAAAAGGTAGTGAGGATTATTCTGAGTTACACCGATTATGTCAACAGGGTGGTGTGGCGTAAACGCGCATGAATACATGCCATGGCTTGCCGCGTCTGTTTTACGCCAGCCTGAAATTATAAAAACACATGCGAATCGGTCTTAATCTACTGCATGCCCGGCCGGATATCGGCGGCGCCTGGAATTATATTGCCAACCTGTTGGCCGCCCTGGGTGAATATGACCATACGAACAAGTTTGTAGCGTTCGTTACCGAGGACAGCCGGCGCCTTGTCCCTGACGGTCCCAATTTTGAAGCGGTTCCCGTGCGCCTGCGCGCGGAATCGCAACCGCTCCGCGTGTTGTTCGAAAACACCTTTTTTCCGATTCTGGCAAGAAAATATCAGTTGGATTGCATGCACTGGTTTGCCAATTACCATGCAATTTTTAACACTGTGCCGGCGGTTGTTACCGTATATGATTTGCTGGCCTTTAATAAGGCTAAAACATCTGCCTCTTTAAAACGCGCCTATCTGCGCTGGATGATAAAATTGACGGTCAGGCGATCGCCAGTGCTTTTGCCCATGTCGCTTGCCACAGCGGATGAGCTCAAACGCAGCCTGGGCGCCGATCCTGAGCGCCTTTTTACGGTTCCCGCGATAGTGGAACCTTTTTTCCATCCGGCGACGCCGGAAGCCGCCGCTCTTTTCCGGCGCAAGCACCGTTTGCCGGAAAAATTCTGGCTTTACGTGGCGCATTTCAACCTTCATAAGAATCACAGCCGCCTGCTGGAGGCCTACCGTTCGTTGAAACAGGACAGCGCGCGACCCTGGCCGCTGGTCTTGCGGGGAGACAACAAGTGGGAGGAGACGGGTGTTGCTTCAAAAATCAGGGCATTGAATTTATCAAACGATGTGTTTAGATTACCGAGTCTTGACAGAAACGAACTGCCGGCGTTATATTCGTCGGCATCAGCGATGGTTTTCCCCTCGTTGTATGAAGGCAGCGGTATTCCGGTGATCGAGGCCATGGCCTGCGGGTGCCCGGTTGCGGCGTCGGATATCCCGCCGGTGCGGGAAAATGCGAAGGATGCTGCGCTGTATTTCAATCCCATGGATGTTTCTGCCATGGCAAAGGCTATGCTTTATTTGCAGACGAATGAGAAACAACGTGAAATTCAAAGGAATAAAGGATTGTTGACAGCCGGAAAATTCAGGGCCGAATCAATAGTCCCCATATTGCAAAAGGCCTACCGCATGGCTGTCACAAATGCTTTCCAAAACGAAAATAATGAACGCATTTGAAAGACGTCATTCACGCGATACAAATGATGACAAGAAGGGCAAATCTATGAAATGGCCGGAATTTTACAAAACCTGTAAAGAATATTTCTCAAAGCCTGGCTCCACCTGGTACCAGCGGAATATAGACGCACCCGGCGCGCTAATCGTGGCTTTTATTGCTCACCGCCTTGGAATGTCTCCCAATGCTCTGACCGTGTTTTCCAACTTGTGCGCGGTGGCGGCCATGGCGGCCATCCTGTGGCGTCCGGACGACTGGCGGTTCGGCCTGCTTAACCTGTTCTTGCTCCAATTATGCTTTATCGCTGACTGCGCCGACGGCGTCCTGGCAAGATTACAGAACAAGAGTTCAAGGTTTGGTGCCTTTTTAGACAACGTGTTGGATACTTTTAACTATTATATTGTATTTATCGGCTTCGGTATCGCCTGGGCGCTCAAATCTCCGGACGAAATCCATTTTGAAAATGTGATTCTTTATATTACCGGCGCCGCTTTATACACATGCTATTACCATACTTCCTTGATCAGAGGATATTTATTCGGCGATTTAAAAGGCACCATGGTGAGATACGGGCAAAACTGGAAGGAAAAAATATTAAAAATTCCGTATGAATTGATCAATAGAGGTATCCATTATTTATTGTTGAGCATAGCCTATATTTTTGATGCTATTTATTGGATGGTATTGTTTTATGGGATATTGGGCGGTTCCCTGACAATGGCTATGGTTTTTTATGTTTATTTCAAAGACAGTAAAAACAAAAGCATGTAATCTTACGTAAAGTTCATGGGAGATGACAAATGAAAAAAAACGTGTTAGTGGCCGGCGCTGGCGGATTCATCGGCGGGCACCTTGTTGCCCGGCTTAAAAATGAGGGCTTTTGGGTGCGCGGCGTTGATTTAAAGCATCACGAATACACCAAACTGCCGGCGGATGAGTTTGTTATCGGCGATTTGCGCGATCAGGCTTTGTGCGCCCGGGTCGCGGAGGGCATAGACGAAGTGTATCAGCTGGCGGCGGATATGGGCGGCGCCGGTTATATTTTCACCAAAGAACATGACGCCGATATCATGCACAATTCCGCCACCGTTAATTTGAATATGTTGGAAGCAGGTCGTAAGGCCGGCGTCAGAAAATTCTTCTATTCCTCATCCGCCTGCATTTATCCGGAATATAACCAGATGGATCCCGA
>JAGYNC010000329.1 GCA_018400135.1 Victivallaceae bacterium | reverse complement strand
TTCTGAATGCGAGAATGTTGCAAGCCAAGCGAATACTGATAAACAATTCGTAATGCCTCACTCTTTCCTTTGGGACGGGGGTCAATACTACAGAGCACTAATCGTTCCTCCTCGGGTGTTGTAGCCTCGATCCCGCCCAAAGAGTGAGCGATTACACAATTTGGTTTATTTTCGGCCCGGCCCTGATTATGCGCTGGTTTTCCGCCAACATAATGATATATTCGTCAGGTTGGCGTTTTTAGTCGACAACGGGAGTTATTGCGGATAGTATCCACCAGTAAAGCCAGGGCAGGTTCGAACTAGTTCGGGGTTGCTCCGAATTTATTAATAATTTAACCAAAGACCTGTTTATATGGTATCAACGACAAGTTTCAGCGAACTCGGACTTTCAGAACAACTACTGCAAGCGATTAACGCAAAGGGTTTTGAAGAACCTACAGCAATTCAGCGCATGACAATTCCAGTTATGCTGCAAGGAAAAGCAAACATTATTGCTCAGGCCCAGACCGGCACTGGCAAAACTGCGGCATTCGGCCTGCCTCTGATTGAGAAGATGGACTCCAAGGCACGCGGCGTGCAAGCGTTAATTTTGACCCCTACCCGCGAATTGGCAATTCAGGTGGCAGAAGAAATTAACTCGCTCAAAGGTAAGAAAGATATTCAAATTATACCGATATATGGCGGTCAATCCATTGATCAGCAGTTTCGTCGCCTGAAAAAAGGTGTTCATATCATTGTGGGAACGCCGGGACGTGTAATCGATCATTTGCATCGGAAAACACTGACGCTCGACCAGATCAGTCACCTGGTGCTGGACGAAGCCGACGAAATGCTGAATATGGGTTTTATCGAAGACATGGAAGAAATTATAAAACACGCTAATCCGGCCAAGCGGACGCTGTTGTTTTCTGCCACCATGCCGCCCCGCATCAAAGCACTTGCCAGCAAATATATGAATGGCTATGAATTGTTGAAAGTGGAAAAAGAAACACTTACCACCAATCTGACTGAACAAATCTATTTTGAAGTTAAAGCGGCAGAAAAATTTGAAGCGCTCTGCCGGATTATTGACATTGAAGAGGAATTTTACAGTTTGATTTTTTGCCGTACCAAAGTAGATGTTGACGCGCTCGCGTCACGCCTTCAGGCGAGGAGCTATGATGTGGCTGCCATTCACGGAGACGTTTCGCAAAGTCAGCGGGAAAAAACACTCGATGCATTTAGAAAGCGTCGAACCAATATTCTGGTGGCGACCGATGTCGCGGCACGCGGCATTGACGTAAGCAATCTTACTCATGTCATTAACTACTCGCTGCCCCAGGATCCCGAAGCATACGTTCACCGGATTGGACGCACCGGTCGGGCAGGGAATAGTGGTACTGCTATTACCTTTATAACTCCCAGTGAGTACAAACGGCTGATGTTCATTCAACGATTTGCCAAGACCGCAATTAAAAAATCAAAAGTACCGGGAATCGGCGATGTCATCAAAGCAAAAAAGGAAAAAATTGTTGCTGAATTAACAGCGTCGCTCGAAAAAACCATTAATCCGGAATATTATAATTTAGCCAAAAAGCTGCTTGAAACCCGGGCCCCGACTGAAATTGTGGCTGCCGCGCTTAACTACTGTTTTGAATCTGAACTTAATCCTGAAAATTATGGAGCAATCCAAGAGCAGGATTCGCCCGGACAACAGCTTGACAGCCAGGGGAAAGCACGGCTTTTTGTTGCTCTTGGTAAAAAAGACGGTATGAACCCGAGAAAACTGGTCGATTTTATTATGAAAAAAATTGCAATTCCGAACCGGCAGATTATAGACATTCAAATTATGGATACCTTTTCCTTTATCACGGTGCCGTTCAATCGGGCAGAAGAAATCATTGCCAGCTTCAGGGGCAATAGTAAACAACAAAAACCGTTGATTACTCGTGCTCGTTCCTCCCGGTAAGAAAAGTCGCTATTTTCAACTCGGAAAGTTTTGGAGATGTTTTTTGTTTCGAGCAGCGAAGAGTGAGTCTTCGAACGACCTTTCGCAGAAAGGAATTCAAGCACGATAGTGCTGGATTGCGAGTTTCGGATTTTTAAAGCTTTTCGAATAAACTCTAACTGGACCGTGCTCGAAAAGCCTTTCAGGGTTCATGCTCCACACGTTCTGAAGGCTTTTCTTCTCACGGTCTTTGTTCATTTCAAAGAACATTTCCTTGAACCAGACCGGCAGATAGAAATCCGGTATGGGTTGAATGCCGAACTGCTGTTTCTTTT
>JAGYNC010000328.1 GCA_018400135.1 Victivallaceae bacterium | reverse complement strand
CTGCGTGCGAACTTGCACAGGCAGACTCTCCAGAGATGCTTGCGCATCACTCAATGGCGCGGCGGAGCCACTTTGGATTGCGGTGCCCCTGCACCGTTTTCTCACGCCTCCAGCGTGCCTGTGGCGGGCGGAGTCAAGTTTCAGTAGCTTGCGTTCTCGAACGCAATCAGCATTGCCTCACAGAGTTCGTTTCATGCGTTCGAAGAACGCATACTTTCGGCCTTGTTCGCCAAATCTCAGCCGTAATTCCGCGCTTTTGCTGCCCAATGGGTTGGAGAGGAGGCGCAACATGCGCCACGGCGGAGTTTTGCAATTGAATATAATATGTCTTATTATTTCCTTAATATATCGTTAATACATTATATAGAAGTATTTATATATTTTTTATATTACAATTATAAAGCGAAAAATCAATATTTTTTAGATATTTCTCTTGACATTAATGCACTTTTGATTTACTTTATATCTAAAGTTAAAGTATTAAAACTTAAAGTCTGAGGTGGCAACAATGACAACGGCGGGGAAACGCAGTCCGAAGCACAAGGTTAGCCTCCTTGCAGGGCGTTTGCGTGAGCGGATCTCCAGTGGGGAACTGACAATCGGCAGCCCTTTGCCGAGCACGCGGGAGCTGGCGAAAAGCAACGGCATTTCCGTTATTACCGTCAACCGTATCATGAGCAGGCTCGCTGATGAAGGGCTAGTCAACCGCATCAAAGGAAAAGGTACTTTTGTCGGCAGTCCGTTGGCACAGCAGTTGACTATCGGATTGAATTTTTATATTCCTGACGTGGGTTCGCCGCTGGATCAAAGTACCGCTTTTACGGTTTTTCAAGACAGCGCGGGCGCGGCTATCAGGGACGCCGGGCATAAAGTGTTGAACATTCCCTGCTTCGGTTTGCATGATGTTGATTCCGGCAGAAAATGGCTGGAGCAGATCGACGCGCTGGTGATTTCCATAAGTTGCGTCAATCATCAGGTGGTGGAGTTGTTACGCAATTTCACCAAGCCCTGCGTCATTATCCAGCAGAGTGATCCGTATCCGTTGCCCTTTGATCAGGTGGTGCCGGAGTTGAGCACCGGTTTTACTCAAGCCATTGCATGTTTCCGCAAATTGGGTCTAACTAGTTTAGTTATATCTGGCACTGGCGCTTCGAGCGATCATTCCCGACTTGGTGTCGTTCGCTCCTGTGCTATGATGATGGGCTACGGCGATGAAGCTGTCAAGACTGTAATGGCTGATGCGATTATCGGAGACCTCGGCCGCATGCGCGGCTACCGTATCGGCGGGCAATTGCTGGAGGCGGGGAGCTTGAATAAAACAGGTATATTTTCGGTCAGCGATTTTATTTCATTCGGCATTATCGACGCGTTTTCCGAGGCCGGGCTTACGCCGGGAGAGGATTATCACCTGATCAGTTTTGACGATTTGGAAGCGGACGGCTTGCTGCCTTTTGACGAACCGATGCTGACATCAGTAAGTTTTCCACGGCGTGAAATCGCCCGGAGCGCGGTGAATCTGGTGCTTTCCAGGATAGAAAAGCCTTCGACTAGCCTGGTTTCCCTGCGTATTCCCACGTTGCTCACGCAACGCAGGACATGCCGCGTAACCACAGATAATAATAAACCAAAAAAAAGGAGATAATGTAATTTGTATTTCTATAAAAAAACATCTGACGCAGTCCAGACGTATCAGATTCAATCTGTTGATACTCAGTTTTTTACACTCATAGAACTCCTCGTAAAGACAACTATCATAGCTGTTCTGAATTCAATTCTTCTGCCCGCGTTGAACAAAGCCAGGCGGAGCGACTATGGAGTAAAATGTGTGAGTAATCTAAGGCAGGTTGGAATGGCTGTGGAAAATACTGAATTCATGGTGCTTGACGGCAAGGATGCGTTTTATGTGGGAATCATTAATCATGAGCCTTTGGCGGATAAGATAAAAACCTCGGTCAGCGTCAATGGCTCTAAGATATGGAAGGATGATGTTACTGAAGTGTTTTTTTGTTCCGCCATTCTTGACCGGAAACTTTCGCAATTCGCCGTATCCACCGGGGGCGGGCGTTTTTTTCGGCAATGGCAATACCGAATTGCCTGACACATAATAAAAACAGAAATGTTAGAATCAAAATTTCTATTGGTTAAGGAGCTATAAATGGTGGACTATGAAAAAGACGGATTAGTATTTCCCAGACCCAAACAAATTTGGCAAAAACCCGGATCATGTGACATTTCAAAGCTAGAAAGTGCTTCGTATCCGGA
>JAGYNC010000327.1 GCA_018400135.1 Victivallaceae bacterium | reverse complement strand
GCCACACTGTTCCACAGCAAGTTATGCGCGGTCCAAAAATCGGATCAAGCTGATTTTTCGAGGGTCATTTGGCCTGCCGGAAATCAACGCTTCAAAAGCAGGTCCCCGAAATTTAAAAAAATGCCCTGTTCCTGCAATAGCTGCAAGTTCAATGGGTCGTCCAGCTCGTTGATTATATTGACCATTTCAGGCGAAAGCGGCAGGCCCACCACCCGGCCGTCAGCCAACAGCACATGTAAGTAGTCGCTGTTTTTACTTGCTCGATCACATGCCAGGATCATTCGGGCCTCCTCGCTTTCCTTGTCGCATTGCAGACCGGTTCCCAGATAGAGATAGTCGCAGTGCAAACCGCTTTTGAATTCGGTCAGTTTTTTGGCTGGCTTTGTCTTACTGCCGGGACAAATAAAGACATTGAAATCCTTCAAGTATTTGTCATTTGCCAGCTCTGCTAACTCATCCGGGAATCTCTTTTCGTGATCCTTGGCATATCTGCGCAGGGCGGCTCCAATCCGTTTCAGGTTTTGTCTTGATTTTGCCTGCCCGATTTCCCGTCGCATCTTGGTGCGCAAGCTTACGAGATGGCGAACACCTTGACTTCCGGCGAACGGCGTTGTCGCGAGCACAAGCCCCGCCAAACCGTCCGGCGTGTTAAACTGCCATAATACGCCATCTGCATTGCATTCCGACGTGCCGCAGACAAAAACATCGACTTGTGTCTCTTTTATCCGTTCGAGCAGCTCCCTAACGGCTTGCGAAACACCGGCTGCAGGCATGAGCTTGTTGCCGAAACGATGATAGGCATCGGTGAAACGAGCGTTGGCCTCGGGTCCGATAAACACAAAACTGCGTCCACAGGTTGGCAGGTTCCTGGCATATCGATCCTTGAAATCGGCACTGTCAAACAGTGAAGCGTGTTTGCCGGAAAGGGTCAGGATACCGGCTTTAGCGGCATCAGCCGACTTGGAGATAAATAGATAGTTTCTCTCGGTGCCAATATAAAAATCTGGTACTTTCTTTTTCTCCGCTGCTACTCTGTTTATTTCGGCAACCTCCGCTTCTACTGCTGCCTGGCTTGCATCTGTCACTTCATCTGCCTTGTCGTCGGCCTTTTTCAGCGCATGCGGCAGATAGAAGGCGGTAAGCCGCTTGTCACGGCTTTGCTTGCAATCCCAATTATCGGAGAGAAGTTCGACCAGCAACGGATAGAGTTCTTCACTTTTCGCCTTCAAGACCAGCATAAAATCCATGCCGAGCGAAATATCCGGGGCTCCCTTTTCATCGTTCTCCGTATCAGTATTCTTTCCGGAGTAATCAGAAACGGATGCCGATTTCGCCCTATTCGGCAGGAAAACCAGGCCGATATCCGAGTCCAGAAGTTGGGCCAGGGAATGAATGTTTTGTTCCGGATTTTGCAGTACTTCGGCGAGAATTATGCACCGGTCAACCAGCTCGCAACCGGGAAGTCGCTTGACGTAATTCTCCAGCCGACGGACAAGATCGGGCATATTGTTCCACCGAGTGCAGTAGGCAGCGACGGTATTTTCGGGGAGGTAGTGCAATGACTTAGCAAACGGGTTTTCGGAATTAGGCTGTTTCCAAAACATTCCGGCGCCGGAACCCTCTTTTCCTAAAAAAACCTTGGTGCGGCAAATACCGTCGGCAATCTTTTTTGTACTGAAAGCCGCGCCATCCACTCCGCTCAGACCGATTTTACGCCAAACGCTTGCAGGACTCGGCAGATGCGTTTTCCCGGACGGCTTCCTGGCAGCGGGCTTATCCTTGTTTTCTCCTTCCTGTGTTTTGGCTCGGACTGTTTCGGCCTTGTCTGCCTTTTCTGGTTCCAGCGCCGCGACGCGTTTGAAAACGTGTTCCAGCGAGCGACTGACCTGACTGGGGTTAACATAGGCGTATAGTCGATTGTTCCGCGCATAACCGCAGCAGTCTGGATTCTTGTCCAGGTATTTCAGCAACCGTTTGGTATCACGGCCGTAAAGCCCAAAACGATCTTGGGTAATGCGCTCCTGAGCATAATACCATACGGCATATGCACCGATCGCCGCCCCAACGACAATAAATAAGAGTGCATAAAGGCACTGCTTGATTGACCTTTGCAAGGTCTCGCGCATTTCCGGGGTAAACCAAGGTTCCGGCACCGATTTGTGGGACGAAGATTCCTCCCGAAGCCCGGAATCTGTTTCCGGCGCCTGCCCGTTTTCCGGGCTGCCTGGCTGCGCCGCCGACTCCGCGCAAACTGCTTCAACACT
>JAGYNC010000326.1 GCA_018400135.1 Victivallaceae bacterium | reverse complement strand
AACAAACATAAAGAAAACAATCAATACTATCGCATTGGCAACAGCTACAAAGCGGCGGAACAGTTGAGCAGCTATGCCTGCCGGCAGCTCCGTCTCTACTGGCGACGCCACAAACATCGTAAAGACGTACAAGGTACCAGAAAATGGAGAAACTCATTCTTCTATGAGAAAGGACTACTCTATGTGCCATCATTACTTCGCTGACGTACAAATGCCGCCGTACAAAGTTCAGGGGGAAAGCCGTGTGAGGGAAAACTTCACGCACGGTTTGGTCGGTGGGGTGAAGCCGGTGCGCCTCCGGCGCGGAGGCTTCACTCTAATCGAACTCCTGGTAGTGATAGCCATCATAGCTATTCTCGCATCCATGCTGCTGCCTGCGCTAAGTGGTGCGCGGAGGATGGCCTACCGCATCAACTGTTCTTCCAATCAGCGTCAGATCGGCATGGCTATAATGAGTTATTCGGGGGATTATCAGGACTGGATACCGACCGGCTATGTGATTAACGGACTGGGGATGATTCAGGGATTGGGAGCAAATAAATATATCACGACCTATGATCTGATTCATTGTCCATACGCAAACCGTTGCGGCGTCGCCCCAAAACCGGGCACCGGGACATGGAACAGTTGGTCATACGGTTACGGCGTAAGAAGAAGAGTTCAGGGGTCAGCTGTAGCGCAATACATTCATATGACCAGCCGCAGCAGTAACCTTGGACATGACAATCTGTGGAAAAGTCCCAGTCAATACGCCATGATGGCGGATTCCATATCAATAATCAGTGGCAACAAAATTGAAAATTCTCAACTATACCGGGTGCATATCCGTCATAACATAGGGGCTAACATTAGCTTTCTCGACGGACATGTTGAATATATGAAAGGGTCGGAAATAAGTGCCGCCCAACTAGGCGGTAGTTTTGGCATATCTTTAAATGGTGAATAAAAAATGCTAACTGAACAGAAGGATTCCCATGTTTCGTAGATTAATGTGTTGTATTTTTTGCGCGGTTTCGTTCTGCGCCGCCGCTGGCGGCGGGGAGATTCTGGAGAATTTTGATGATGAGAAAAGTTTCGCGGAAAATTTTTCACTTTACGATATAAAAAAAATCAGAGTGTCAGGTAAGCCATTTTCACTCAAAGACGGCAAACTGGTGTGGAAAAACCTGAGAAGCAACATCGCCATGATACTATTCCGCAATAATGTTAAGTTCACGCCGGAAGCCCAGGAACAGCCAGTGGTTGCGGAAATCAGCATTGTCAGCGGCTCGTGGGGCGCTTCAAATATGGGATTGGCGGTGTTTTCAAATAGTAATATCGAACCTGACAAATCCGGCGATGGTTACACGTTTACTCAACGTCAGGGAAAGCTCCGGTTACAAATATGGCAGGCCGGCAAGGCTCAGAATGTGAAAATCCCTGGGATCAAAGTAAAGCCAGGCGTAAGCCTCAGGATCAGCAAAAACGCGGACAATATTTATTCTTTCGGTTTTGCCGAAGCCGGAGGGGAGTGGAAAACCGTGGCGGAGAATGATGCCTTTGCAAAATCGGCGATTCCGCCGTGCATGGTGGGAATATTCGCGGCGTCGGGCTGGTGGAAAGGTGACGTGAGTGCTGATAATTTCAAATTGATCAACTGCAAAGTATCCGCGATAGACAAGCAGGATGTATCATGTCTGATCCTTAATGACCGGGCTGGTCTTCCTCTTAATAAGTGGCAAGAACTCATGGCTCCCGCCGGGTTCAAGTGCATGGAATCTGAAAATCCACGGGGACTGGACGAGACTACCGATCTGAGCGGCATCAAATTGATCGTCATCAACATGGGGCAGTTACACGAAAGGTTTGCCCGTAAGCTTGAAGAATGGGTAAAGCAGGGAGGTATTGCGTTAATATACCGTTCTCCGGCGACTTACACCAAAGACTCTAAACGGTTCGGAACCGTATCTGTCCCCATAGTGATAGATGGCAAAAAGACACAACTGATGCAAGGACTTATAAGGATTACAAGAGCGGCTCCATCTGACCGGGGAGAGTTGAAAAGCATATCCGGCGGCAATAGCGTGATTTTTCAGAAACTTGAAGAGGAGGGAGCTGTAACGCCTGAAAAAAAGCTTGACATCTCCGCACTTCACCTGATAACCGGATTCCCCAATCGTGAATTCGGGGATATGGAACTATTGTCAGCAAAAATTGCGCAAAAGGATGGAGATGTATCAGAAGGCACAGTGGCGATTCGCAACCGCTACGGCAAAGGAATCAGCTAC
>JAGYNC010000325.1 GCA_018400135.1 Victivallaceae bacterium | reverse complement strand
CCGTCAGACCGGCGCCTACGCCGAAGCCAACCCGTTCAGGTTCTCAAGCGAATACTTCGATGCCGAAACCGGACTGGTGTACTACAACTACCGCTACTACTCCCCCGGACTCGGCCGCTGGCTGACCCGCGACCCGATCCAGGAGCAGGGCGGATTGAATGTTTATGGTTTTGTCGGGAATGGTGTCGTCAATGAAATCGACATGATCGGGCTGCGTCGACAAGGCAAATGCCCTTGTACCACGAAGCGTGTCCGAAAATCGGGCAATCAATTGGGCGATCGAAAACGTATTGACTGCGTTGAAGGAGGATATTTCATCTACGAATGTGTTGATGGCAAATGGAGTCTTGTAATTGATGGTAGCTGCATAGGAAGGAAACATAATAAGGCGAATAAAGCAGGCATTATTGTTGATGCGGCGATTGCAAAATCTACATTATGGCAAGCGATGCGCGGTGCTGCGGGAAGGAACGTTGATCAAAACCGAAGATATATTGATACCGATACTCTCGGAACAATCGATCTACAGCATGTTGTAAGTGCGGCAGTCGGCCCACCCGGAGCTCCTACCGTTGGTGGTTTGATGGTTGAAATCAATCAACTCATTCATGATAAGGACTCAGCGTTTAAGGTAGAGGACATAGTCTCCAATGTACTTGGAGGTGTTGCTCGAAACAATGCAAGACATCGCAAGACTTCCATTGGTGAACAAGTGAACGCTATCATCAGAAATGCTAAACCTAAAGGTGCTCCTTATGCACGTTGGGATTAAAATCATAGCACGTTGGACTTTGTTTTCCGTTTGTCTGGCATTCGTTTTTCCCTATACAAGCGATGCGGGGGAAAAGTCTAGTATTTTTAGTGTAACTGTTTCAATCCTCATGATCTTTGTTGTGATCGATATGCTTTTGATTTCATGTCGAATTAATCGTTGCCCAAAATACCTTCTTTTCGAAATGATTCTTTATGCTCTGGTTGCCACATTGTTCATAACACGTCTTTTGGAAGCTGCAGTTTTTGAATCTCTTAATGTTGATGAGTTATCCCAATTTGGTGAAGACCGCCTTGCGATGATGTTCATCCTTCTTCTTGCTTTCATTCTAGGATCGTTATTAGTGATGTTTTGGGATGCCTGGAAGCTTTACTTAGTACGGCAAAAACTAAGCCGCAGCAAAGAAAACGGGTACAAGTAACAGGATATGTAAAAAAACTACGAAGTGAAAAGGCTTCGTTGATTCTCGTAGACGCAGAGACAAAACGCTGTATAACTTTTTCCTTCGCTGTCTTTGCGTGCTTCTGTTGAAATAAATGATTCTGTCGACCATGATTCTGTCGGTCGTTCGCTTTTTGCATTACAGAAGGTCGTCTGGCCGCATCCATGTGGCGCTTGCAGACAACGAGCGCATTTTTTTGGGCGGGGAAAAACGAAGTAAAAAATATATTCAATAAGACTTGCTTTTATTTTTTAGTGTATATATTAATAGCATGCAAGAAAAAAATAAACCGCAAGGAGTGCAAAGAAGATGAAAGCCCAGCTCGACAGTCCGTGGAAAGAGATTTTGGACAAATATTTCCAGGCGTTCATGGAGTTGATGTTTCCGGATGCAAGCCTGGAGATAGACTGGAGCCGGGGATACGAGGTGCTGGACACCGAGCTTCAAAAAATCGTGCGCGACGCCGAACTTGGGCGGCGGCTGGCGGATAAGCTGGTCAAGGTTGTTCGCCGCGACGGCGATGAGTTGATCGTGCTTGTCCATACGGAGATACAAGACCACTACGACAAGGATTTTGCCGGGCGCATGTTCACCTATCATTACCGCATCCGCGACCGCTACGATCAGCCGGTGGTGAGCCTGGCGGTGCTGGGCGATGACAAACAAAGCTGGCGCCCGAGCCGGTATTCTTATGGATTATGGGGGTGTGTGCTTGAATTTAAGTTTCCCATTGTCAAATTAACTGACTTCGGCAATCGCTGGGAATTGCTAGAGGCCAGCGACAATCCGTTTGCCACGGTGGTGATGACGCATTTGAAGGCGCTGGAGACGACGCGGGATGACATCGACCGAAAGCATTGGAAGATGCGGCTCACCCGGAATATGTACGAACGGGGCTTTACAAAGCAGATAATTCTCGATATATTCAACATCATCGACTGGATGCTGGCATTGCCGGAGGAACTCGAAGACCAGTTTGAAGCCGAACTCGAATCATACGAAAAGGAGCATAAAATGCCATACATGACCACAATCGAGCGCAAAGGGATTGAAAAA
>JAGYNC010000324.1 GCA_018400135.1 Victivallaceae bacterium | reverse complement strand
ACCGACCTGGAAGCTGGAATTCGGCACCAGTGGCGACCATATCGGCGAATGCCTGGAAAATCATACCATTGACGAAGCCATCATCCTGTGCGGCGAGATGGCGGAGAAATGGCATCGCGGCGTTGATCTCCTGAAAAAACTGGAACATGCTTTCAAGGACAATCCGGAACGGCTCAAGGACATCGGTCTGGCGGAAGCGCTTGGTATCCAATTTGCCTCTGGACATGCCATCCTCCGCTTCTATGCGTTGCGCGAACAGCTCTTCGCGTCCGATTGTCCTGCACCGGCGGCAATTCTCGACGACATGGCAACCATCGTCAAGGCGGAAATAATCCGCTGCCAACGGTTAATTGAATTGTGTAAAAACGACTCCCGTCTGGGCTTTCACTCCGAAGCGGAAGGGTATAAATATTGTCCGCGAAAACTCGCCTGGCGGATGCAAATGCTTGAAAATTTGCTGGCGGAAGACTTTGTCAAGGCAAGACAGAATATTGCCGACAATAAACTTGAGTTGCCGCCTCCCGAAAGTTGTCGCACTTATATCTGTGGCAATAATAATATCGAGCATTGCGACTCGTTCCGCTGGCAGGCGGAATGCGGCAGCCAACAATTGAACTTTTTTATCGAGTGCTTGGATCAGGGTGAGCCGGATCAACTGCTGCTTGCTCTTTCCACCGCCAATACCCGATACCCGTTGTTTGTCAATCTGGATAAATCAGGCAAGCTCTATGCGGCAAATTCGGTCAAGGCCGATGTCTCCAGCAATGCGGACGGCTGGCGGGCCAACATCAACATTCCGCTTGACTCAATCAGCAGAGAAGCTATTAATACGGCGAAGCTGAATATCACCAGAACCGTTAATTTCAATGAAAAGACAGAGACGCATAGATGGCCGATTTCAAGCAACACCCCCGTCTATCGTCTCAATCTGGGATTATACAATCCGCAGCAAAACGGCGTATTCGTTTTGAATCAATAAAATGCCGGAAAAACCAATATCCCAAAAGGTTATACGAACATGTGTTTAGAGTTTAAAAATGGTAGTGAATATATTAGAAAGCCGGTTGGAAAAGATATTTTTAGCATGATTGTCTCCGGGGATTGCTGCCCTTGGGAAAATGCGATAGAAACAATTCGTTCTGGTCGGACGAATGATATTATTGCCGCAGTAAAACCATTTATTGATTCCGCTGATTTGAAAATAATCCAATATGAAGCCCCGCTGACTAATGACGACAGTCCTATTGATAAAAGCGGACCTAATTTGAAATGCCCTCCTGAATGTCTCCATTTAGCTCGTGCGGCTGGTTTTGATGTGGCATTGCTTGCAAACAACCATATCGGCGATTATGGCTCTGATGTTACAATGGAAACGATAAGACATTTTAATGATGCCGGGATAAAAACTGTGGGCGCGGGAAAAAATCTTGCCGCAGCAAACGTTGCTTTGGAAATACAACGCAATGGTATTAAAATCGCTATTTTAAACTTTGCCGAACATGAATTTGGTACAGCCAAAAAAGATAACGCAGGCTGCTCTCCCCTTGAGCCTCTTGAAAATATAAAAGCTATTAAGAGTGTCGCAAAAAATGTCGATTTGGTTTTTGTGATAGTCCATGGCGGTCATGAACGCAATCCTGTGCCTTCTCCGCGTATGATAAGTACCTACCGTGCGTTTGCCGAATCCGGCGCATCCATGGTAATGAACATTCATCCTCATTGTCCTGAAGGCATTGAGTTATGGAACGGTGTTCCTATTGTATATTCTCCCGGCAATCTCTTCTTTCCATGGACGGAGCTGACTGCGGATCATTTAAATGCCATGTGGTGGATAGGCTATCTGCCCAAGTTCTATTGCGATCGGAATGGCGTTTACGCTTTGGAGATTATGCCGTATCGTTTCGACAATAAACGAATTTATTCATTCTCTTCTCAAGTTAAAGATGAATTTTTTGAGTATTTGTCAAACTTGAGCCGTCTCATCGCTGATCCGGCAGCGAGACAACGCTATTTTGAGGCGTGGACTGCTCACGAAGGTCCATTGTTTTTGTCATGGATGCGTGATCGCCTGGCGGGGTGGCCGATAGAACTTAATGATCGAGAGGCAGTATGTGAATTCCTCCCGGTTCGCAATATGTTTACTTGTGAATCACACAATGATCTGATTACTCAATATCTCCGACTGATAGAAGAAAACCGTGTTGCTCAAGCACTAAAAGCATGGCCGGAAATAGAAAAGCTTCAAGGTCCGGTTTGGGCCGAAAAATATT
>JAGYNC010000323.1 GCA_018400135.1 Victivallaceae bacterium | reverse complement strand
CTGAATGCCACCTTAATCATTATCGTTGCATTTATGCCGCTGTTTTTCCTCTCGGGAATGGAAGGACGGATGCTGAAACCACTGGGTATTGCCTACATCGTTTCGTTGTTTGCCTCGCTGATTGTGGCTTTGACCGTTACACCACAATTGTGTAAAATGTTACTCTCGAAGGAAAAATACCTTGAGCGGAAACAAAAAGACGGTTGGCTCATACGGAATCTGTTTGCTGTTTACAGTAAATCACTATCCTGGACCATGCGCCATAAATCGATCGTTCTGGGAAGCACAGGCGTTTTGTTTAGTATCGCTTTGCTCACGTTAACGTCTATGGGCCGCAGCTTTTTGCCCGAGTTTAACGAAGGGGCTTTAACTATTTCGGCAGTGAGCAAACCCGGCATTTCGCTGGAAGAGTCGAATAAACTCGGGAGCCTGATTGAAGAAGAACTGTTGAAACTCCCGGAAGTAACCAGTACCGCCAGGCGCACAGGACGCGGAGAGCTGGATGAACATTCACAAACCACAAACAGTGCCGAAGTTGATGTAAACTACGAACTTAATGGTCGGGACAATGAGGAATTTCTGGCCGACGTTCGTCAAACGCTGGCTTCCATTCCCGGTATTGCTTCTACTGTGGGACAGCCACTCGGGCACCGCATTGATCACATGCTTTCCGGAACCCGCGCAAATATTGCCATCAAGCTGTTTGGTACCGACCTTAACCGAATGTTTCAACTCGGTAATCAGATTCAAAATTCGTTAACAGGTATTGAAGGGCTGGTAGATGTGAACGTAGAACAACAGGTTGAAATCCCGCAAATTCAGATTCGCGCAAAACGTGACATGCTGGCCAGTTACGGAATTCCGCTCAACCGGTTTAACAGGTACGTGGATGCCGCTTTTGCCGGCGAAAAAGTGGGCGATATTTACGAAGGTCAAAAAAGTTTCGATCTGATTGTCAGGTTGAACGAAGATTACACCGAAAGCAGGGAAGGAATCGAAAATGCGCTGATTGAAACGGATAGTGGGGGGAAAGTTCCTCTGAACCAAGTGGCTGACATCGTTTCAGCATCCGGTCCCAGTTCCATCAGCCGCGAAAATGTGCAGCGCAAAATTGTGGTTTCGGCCAATGTTACAGGCCGCGATTTATTAAGCGTTGTCAACGAGATAAAGGAGCAGATCAACACCAACATTGTTTTGCCCGAAGGTTACCGCATTGAGTACGGCGGCCAGTTTGAAAGCGAAGCCCGGGCATCGCGAACACTCATGTTTGCTTCGCTGGTTTCACTTTTGCTTATTTTCCTTATTCTTTTTCAGGAATTCAGAAATGCAAAACTCTCCGGGATTATTCTGCTGAACCTGCCGCTTGCACTTATTGGCGGAGTTTTTACCATCTATTTCACTACAGGAATTATCAGCATTCCGGTAATCATCGGTTTTATAACATTGTTTGGCATCGCCACCCGGAACGGGATTTTGCTGGTTTCCAATTACAAGCACTTGCAATCGAGGGGAAACTCGCTTCATGAAACCATCATCAAAGGTTCAGTTGACAGGTTAAACCCCATTTTAATGACCGCATTAACGGCAGCGCTGGCACTTATTCCGCTGGCGGTGAACGGCGATGCTACCGGAAATGAAATTCAAAGCCCCATGGCCAAAGTGATACTTGGCGGCCTGCTGACTTCCACGCTACTCAATATCTTTATTGTTCCCATCGTGTACAGTTTAATTCAAAAAGAGAAAAAAAAATGAACCGGATACTCATAAATAGTTTACTGCTGCTGTTGCCGCTTGGAATCCTGGCACAACCGGAAACGGAACGTGTGCTTTCCGAAATTGAGCAAAACAACACCACACTGAATGCCCACCGCAATTTGAATGAAGCGCAGAAAGTGGAAAATAAAACCGGCATCTACCTCGAAAATCCGGAAGTGGAGTTTCACTATCTGTGGGGCGATCCGGCAGCAATGGGAAAACGCCAGGATTTTGTGGTGTCGCAGTCATTCGATTTTCCAACTTCTTACGGATATAAAAAGCAAATTGCCAATGTGCAAAACAAGCAGGCTGATTTGGACTTTCAGATGAAACGAAAAAACATTCTGTTTCAGGCAAAAATAGTTTGTACCGAGCTGATTTATTTAAACGCGATGCACCAGGAGTTGGAAAAACGGGTGCAACATGCCCGGCAAATTTCGGAGGCGTATAATGCAAAATTTGAGAACGGCGAAACCAATATCATAGAAAAAAACAAGGCGCGGTTGAATTTATTGA
>JAGYNC010000322.1 GCA_018400135.1 Victivallaceae bacterium | reverse complement strand
TGCATCATTGGAGTAAAACCGCCAGTGGTTATCACTGTTTTAATCTCATGCCGCCAGATTCCGAAGGCAGTGCTGCGGCATGTAAATGCCTCGAATGCCGCACGTATTTTGATAGCCCTCAAGGCACAAGCGACCTTATCTGGGGATTTGTTACACGGATCGCCCAACGGCTAAAGGATGAGAACATTCCGGGTTACGTTACCAACCTTGCCTATGCCACTTATATCACAGTTCCGAAAGTGGAGTTTCCGGACAATCTGTGGGTCATGTGTGCCATCAAAGGTCCCTGGTCTGTACGTGATCAAGCGCAGTTTGACAAATGCGAGGAAATTTTGCAGGAGTGGACTAAAAAAACTGGACGCAAAACCTGGACGTGGTGCTACCCGCTCAAGTATCGCGGCACTGTGCTGCCCGGTATCCCCGACCCAAGTCCACGCGCTTACGTTAAATTTTATAATCGAATGAAACCATACATATTCGGCTCTTTCAATGAAACAAACACCGATTACTGGATTTTCCATTACATGTCTTATTATGCGTACGGGAAACATAGTTGGGACAATTCGGTAAAAATCGACGATCTTTTGAATGAACACAACCGCCTGATGTTTGGCAAAGGCTGCGAAGAAATGGGCAGGTTCTTCGACCGTCTCGAGTATAACTGGGTTCATCGCATCAACAACAAATTAATTCAGACCGCCGATGGACCTGAACCCGTCGCCGTCTCACAAACCGAACTTTTTACGGAAATCTACAACGACGCGGAGCTGGAAACTCTTGCAGCCATGATCAATCGAGCCGAAAGAAATGCCGCTGACGACGCTCCTGCGCTAAAGCGGATCCGATTTATGCGTAAAGCTTTCCTTGATGTTATCTATAAGGCCTCAGCGCACTTCCAAAAAGAAAATGACGGCATCGGCAACTTCAAAGTCCACGCCGTCAAAGCTGCCAGTGGCGAAGCACCGCAGATCGATGGTGACCTCACCGATCCGTTCTGGAAGAAGTGTAACGTACAGTATCTCCAGACCTTCAAGAAGATTACGTCATTTAACGCTAAGAACCCCGACCCCGACCGCACGTTGGTCTATGTCGGTTACGATGATACAACGCTATACATCGCATTCGACTGTAAAGAGAAGGAAATGAACAAGATTATTGCTGCGGGGCAAAACGCCGACGAATCACATAAAATCTGGCTTGACAATGAGGTTGAGATATTCCTCGATCCAACTTGCAAAGGTGAAACCTATATCCAGCTGTTCGTCAATTCAAACGGGCTAGTTGCCGGACACCTCTGCCGCAATATGAACGGTCGCTTTCATCGGGAAGCCGACTGGGATGCCCAGTTCAGGATCAAGACTCAGAAGCTGGCCGCCAGTTGGACAGTCGAAATTGCCATTCCGTTCGCAGAGTTCAAAGACTTCGACGGCAAACTAATGAAAGCTAATTTCACACGTCAGCAGCTCAAGGGAAAACAGCATGTATATACTTGGAGCCCGTTTATGCAGTCGAGTTTCCATGAATATCAACATTTCGGCACTATCGCTTTCACTCCCGATTCTACTGTAAATATTTTCACAAATGGCACTTTCGAGAAGGTAACGAAGAAAGGTTCCCGCACCCTCAAGAACTGCGGCTGGGGCATCACAAAAATCGACTCGGAGACTGGAGTTATTGAAGTCGATACAGATAACTTCGTGAGCGGTGGCGCCAGCCTTAAGCTTGGAGGCATTCAAAATTCTAAATCACGCACGGGGGTGGTGCAGTCGCTGCCGATGGTCAAGGCTAATACAAAATACCGTCTCTCGTTCTACATGAAACTCGACAATGTGAAGCCTTTCGAAAAAGGCAAAATCAGCGGCGCTGCCGCCAATTTCTTCAACAAAGTGGGCAACTATTACCCTCCAGCCCTCATGCAGGGCACAATGCCATGGGCGAAGTATTCTTATGAATTCACTACTGATCCAAACACAGGTAAACATTCGCGCCCGTTCATGTCCCTGCGTTTGATCGGCGCGTCTGGAACTGTCTGGTTCGATAATCTGATTCTCGAAGAGATCGAATAAGCGATTACCGAACACAATCTGGTATGGAAAAGACGCGGACACTGACCGTCTAAATTCGCTGATGCGTCTAACAAGGATGCAAAACATAACCTTTGGTTATATCGACGAATAAAAGCAACCATCCACCCGGGAATAAGCCCAATGCCATCAATTTTGAGCGCGATATCGTTAGTGAAGGTCCGAAGTAGGCCGCGATCGCTGACCGCGGCCAAGTCGCGCC
>JAGYNC010000321.1 GCA_018400135.1 Victivallaceae bacterium | reverse complement strand
CCGGCCGCTACGAATTATTGCCGCATTTATTCGCACCGTTACCGAAATGGTAAAAGTTTAGCCTCATAAAGTTGAGTAGGAAATTTGGAGTACCACGATGGTACCGGAAGTTGATGAAATAAGATAGATAAGAAAAAAAGTGGAAAAATTTTCGTAATAATGGAAGCAAAAATCATGACAAAGAAGCAACAAACGATAATTCGGACGGAGCATCAACCAGACAGGGGGGCGTTCAATGACTAAAAAAACCAATATCATGTTTTTTTTCGCCGACGATCAGCGGTTCGATGCTATTGCCGCACTCGGCAACCCGGAAATACACACTCCCAATCTGGATGCGCTGGTTGAACGCGGAGTAACGTTTACCCATGCCCACATTCCGGGGGGAACCAGCGAGGCAGTATGCATGCCCAGCCGAGCCATGCTGAACACCGGCCGCAGTCTTTTTCATATCCAGGACTCAGGCAGTGAAATACCGCCGGAGCATGTAACTATTGGCGAGGTTTTCCGTCAGGCCGGCTACCGTACTTTCGGCACCGGTAAATGGCACAACGGCACCGCCTCGTTCCAACGTAGTTTTACCGACGGGGACGAAATCATGTTTGGCGGGATGGCAGACCATTGGAACGTGCCGGTTTACCATTACGATCCCAACGGTCGTTACGAGCAAACCCGTCCGGAAATCGTCGATCCACGGTTGGAAAACCATATTAGACTCCGCCATTGCGACCATATCTCAGCCGGTCTGCATTCATCGCAAATGGTCTGCGACGCGGCAATACGCTTCATCGAGGAGCTTGGTGACAACGAGGCATTCTACGCCTATGTTTCTTTTCTGGCCCCGCACGATCCGCGGTCTATGCCAAAAGAATTTCTCGACATGTATGATCCGGCGAAGATTTCCCTTCCGAAAAATTTCATGGGAGGCCACCCGTATAACACCGGTGCCCTGCATATCCGCGACGAGATGCTGGCGCCGTTTCCCCGCGATCCGGATGATACTTGCAGGCAAATCGCCGAATACTACGCCATGATTTCCCATCTTGACCACGAGCTTGGCCGGGTGGTCGACACTTTGAAAAATAGCGGTTTGCTGGATAACACCATCATCGTCTTCTCGGCGGACAACGGTCTCGCCTTGGGACAACACGGCCTTTTCGGTAAACAGAATTGCTATGAACACAGCGTCAGAGTACCGTTGCTTTTTGCCGGACCCGGCATTCCCTGCGGCGAACGCCGTGATTCACGCGTCTACCTTTTTGATGTCTTTCCCACTCTATGCGAATTATGCGGGCTGTCCATTCCCGAGTCCGTCGATGGCTGTGGATTGCGCACTGCCATAGACAACCCCGGAGTTGCCGTTCGGGACGCGCTGTACTTTGCCTATGCCGAGTTTCAACGTGCCGTAAAACACGGCGATTTCAAGCTCGTGGAATATGTGATTGAAGGCCGCAGACACGCGACTCAACTGTTCAACCTCGCCGAGGACTCATGGGAATTGAACAATCTTGCCGCCAGTCCCGCCCACACCTCCATTTTGGAGAATATGCGCCAAATCCTGTTCAGGCTCGGAGACGAGTGGGGCGACCTAGAATCACCTTGGGGAAAAACATTCTGGCAAGGATACGGAACCCGATAAATGCAACATAACAAAAGCGGGATATTACGGACATAGGGATTTGATCCGGGAAGGCGGGAAGCCGAACTCGGCCTTGAATTGGCGTGAAAAGACATACGGATCGGCAAATCCGGCAATATCGGACGACTCTGCAATGGTCATGCCTTCGCAAGCAATAAGATTTCTTGCTCTCTGGAGTCTTAGACGAAGCTGATAGTGTATCGGCGGGATGCCGTAGGACTGCTTGAAAAGCTTGGAGAAGTATTTTTCCGAAATTCTCGCCACTGCCGCAAGTTCTGGAAGCGAATACCTGGGAAATGGCTTGTTGTGAATGAATCTCATAGCCTTTTCCAGACGCGCATCCCTGACTACTTCCACCTCATTCAATTCCGCGGCTATCCCCGCCATAATGACATGCAGCAGCGAGGAACAGATGCCGCGAGCAGATTGATTGCCGATCTCGCTGGAATGATAATGGTGCAACAGGGTGAAAAGCAGTTCGTGCCGGGCGGGATTGTTTGTAACGAAAGTTGTCCAGCAGGGCGTATTCGAATCGGCTCCTTTTTTGCCAGTCGAATTATGATAGCGGAAGAATCTTACCGGAATTATGTTGGGAGGGAATTGTAAGTCCTGTCCGGCTTCGTATTTTACCCCGCTTGTCAGAAAAACC
>JAGYNC010000320.1 GCA_018400135.1 Victivallaceae bacterium | reverse complement strand
TCGTCGTTCCTCCTCGGGTGTCGTAGCCTCGACCCCATCCAAAGAGTGAGCGATTACGAGTCGTAAAAGTATTGTCGGCGACATTTATCCGCTCGATTGCGACTACGACGACCGCTGCGCTGACAACGAATCTTTCTCTTCTAATTTTTCATTTTCCTCAGTGTTCTTTGTGCCTTTGTGCCTTTGCGTGAGAAAATTCCCATTCCCTCCCCATTAGTGTAGGATTAGTGAAGATTAGTGGTTTTACTCCCCCATTCCCATTCTTCATTTTGCATTCTTCATTTTCCCCATCCAGTTATTCTGTCCAAAAACCTCTCCCCCTTTGTGTGATAAACCTTCCTCTCCCTGGCACTACTTTCCGGACGGACAGGAGACCGTCCCTCCACCGGCCTGCGACCGGTATCTATCGTTGTCGTTGTCAGCGCAACGGTTGTCGTAATCGAAAAATGTTCAGTGCTCCTGCGTGGCCGCGTATTTCGGACGACCGGGAGACTGACCCTCCACCGGCCTGCGGCCGGTATTATCGCAGCGGCACGTGACTTATTTTCTCCCTTTCTTCCCATCGCCCAGTCACCGTTTCATGCACTTTCGCGCCCTTATGTGAAAAAATCGATCCCTATAGCGACCTGCTTGCACGCAGGCATGTAGTGCCCTCGATCCCAAGGAAATGGTGAAGCATTGCGACTTCAATTGTCGCGTTTTTTGGAGTAAATACGCGGGTTTGGTAAACGTTTCGACTGGTTGCGATGTTTTTTCAGCACACGTATCTGAGGGCGGCGCTCCTTGAGTCCCCGATTCACCTGAATAGGATTACCGTTCGGGTCCTTCCCGGTGTAGTACATGGCCGCGCCCATGGTCATTGGCAACGGAATGTAGTCCTGCACCTGTTGCGGGCTCCAGTGATGCCGGTTAAGAAAGTCGTCAACCACCTTCATCTCATTTGTAGTACAACCCGGAAAGTTGGAGATAAACAGCGGTATCAAATATTGTTTTTTCCCGGCAGCACGGCTTTCGCGCTCGAATATCTCCATAAAGGCATAGAAATCTTCGGCACGATTTTTCCGCATCAGGCGCAAGACATTCGGGTGCAGGTGTTCCGGGGCTACTTTCAGATGTCCTGAAACATGGTGAAAAATAAGCTCTTTCAATAATTCCTTCTGTTTCAAGGCCAGATCAAGACGAATACCGGAGTTGATATGGACGTGCTTGACTCCCGCGATTTTACGGAGCTTGCGCAATAGCAGCAACAAACTGTTGCCGTCCGCCTGAAAGTTGTCGCATATCGTGGGAAAAAGGCAGGATGGCCGCCGACAACGTGAACATCTTTCAGTATCAAGAGGTCCACTGCCGTAAATATTACCAGCAGCGCCGCCAACATCGCTGATGGTGCCCCGCCAATTCTTCCGTTTCAGCATTCGACCGACTTCACGCAGGATCGAATCGTGACTCCTTGAAATAACTGTTCGGCCCTGATGCGAAACCAGTCCGCAGAACGCGCACCCTCCGGGACAGCCCCGCACTGCCGGAATAGAGTCGGCAACCGTTTCAAACGCAGGAATGCGTTGTTTGTAAGCCGGATGTGGATATCCGCTGAAGGGCAAGTCGTAAACCTGATCAATTTGAGTTTGGGAAAGTGGCAAAGATGGCGGTTCCACCACCAATTTGCGATTCCCGTATTGCTGTGTCAAGCCAATTTCGGCATAGGGATTCATCTGACTTTCCACCATTGCGGTGGCAGTCATTAACGCGTCGCGATCACGCTGATGTTCTTCCCAGGATGGCAATTCCAGATAGGCATCGCCAACAAAGGACTCGCTCGTTTTTTTTCCGAGCAGCACGGCGGTACCGCGAATGTTGTTCAAGGGCAGGTTTTGATTCAGGCGTTCAAAGATAGTTTCAACCGGTTTTTCTCCCATGCCGTAAACCAGAATATCCGCTTTGGAATCAAGCAACACGCTTGGACGCAGTTTGTCCTGCCAGTAATCATAGTGCGCGACGCGACGCAAACTCGCCTCAATTCCGCCAAGGACAACGGGGATTCCGGGAAAGGCCTGTTTGGCCAGCTGCGCGTAAACGGTCAAGGCATGAGGCGGACGCTTCCCCGGAGTTCCATTCTCGGAAAACGCGTCTTCGCGACGCAATCGTCGTCCCGCCGTGTAAAGATTGACCATCGAGTCCAGATTACCGGAAGTGATAGCGCAGGCCAGGCGCGGCCTTCCCATTACCTGTAACGCCGACGGGTCGCGCCAGTCCGGCTGGGCAATAATACCGACCCGATAACCGAGGCCG
>JAGYNC010000032.1 GCA_018400135.1 Victivallaceae bacterium | reverse complement strand
AACTTGGTGCCGATTAGAATATCGTAGGAACGTGTTCCCAGGTTTACGGATACAGTCGAAGTTTTTTTCACGAAATTTCCCCTGCTGGAATCGTTTTGCTGTTATGCGTTTTATTAAATTCAAAAATCGCTTGAACTTGCTATGGAAAATACATTGGAACCGGGAAAAATCAATGGCATGAATTGCAAAATCTGAATTGCGAGGTAGATTCCTGTAATGTCTCACTCTTTCCTTTGCTTCGGGGTCAATACTACACAGCCTCATCGTTGCCTCGACCCCACCCAAAGAGTGAGGGATTACAGATTCCTAGGATTGAGTTGGAGAGAAAAGACGAGAGGGAAGGATAATCGGAGAAAAAGTTATCAATTTGTCTATAGGGAACGGTGATGAGAGCGGGCAATGAGTAGAGGCAGCCGCGATCGTCGACCGGTCTCGTCAACCGAAAGAGACGGAAAAAGCCTTTTTCGTTCAGGCACTAATTATAAGGAGAAGTTTAAATGTCTTTTGAAAATGGTTCATTCTCATTAACCATCTATGAGTTGCCCCCCAAAACGGCAGATGATTTACTGGAATTTTTTGCCAGGCACAAAGCCGGTATGCTTGATCATGTTAAGGATGAACCACAAATTGGTTGGGTTTGCGGACGTTCTTTGCTTGAGACCGAGATTAATGAGTCCTCAGCTATGTTTGGCGGACATGTTTATGTGAGCATGCGTAAGGCGGAACGTAAAATACCTCCGTCACTGATGAATGCCATTTGTCGTCGCGACGAATTGGCTTATTTGCGGGCGAACAATGCGGTGATGGTGCCATCCCGCGTGCGGCGCGATATTAAAAATGAGGTTTTGGAAAAACATTTGATGAAGATGCCGCCGGGCATTACCGGTATCCCATTGGTGATTGATTCTACCGCCAATCTTGCCTATGTGGGAACAACTTCTGCCGCACAACTTGATCTTCTGGTTGCGCTGTTTTATAAATCAACCGAAATCGAACTGCTTCGATTGAACCCGGAATTTATGATTGAAAATGTGCTCGCGAGCACAGAAGATAGTTTTCCGGAACTTTTATTATCAGATATTCCCGACGGTTCAGCGCCGGGACGTGACTTTTTGACCTGGCTGTGGTATTACAGTGAGGCCGATGGAGGTTTGATGGAACATGAACAGTTTGGTGAATTTGCAATTATGATTGAAGGGCCATTGACTTTCGCTTTTAACGCTGAAACCAGAGGCGCGGCTGAAACCACAATCAAGAAAGGCGGCAGCCCGTTGCGCAGCGCTGAGGCAAAGGCGGCGCTTACTGTCGGTAAAAAATTAAAGAAAGCTAAATTTGTTTTAGCACGTGGTAATGAAATGTGGAGTGGTATGTTTGATGCCGACAGTTTTAATTTTGGCAGCTTGAGCATGCCTGAAGGCGAGGAAATGGAGCCAGAAAGCCGTTTTGCGGAACGCATCCAAAACTTGTTTATCTTCCAAGCTATTTTTCGCAATTATTTTCAAAAATATGCCGAGACAGTATGCGCGATGAATTGGCCGGAAACTCAAAAGCGAATGCGACAATGGGCAATGGAGCGTGATTCTTATTAATCCTTTGCTATTTGAATAAGTGTAGTATTTTTATCCAATTTCTACAAAAAATAAAGGCAGACTATGTCGGAAATAACAGAAACCATTATTGTATTAGACTTTGGCTCTCAATACAGTCAATTGATTGCACGGCGTATTCGCGAATGTCAGGTCTATAGTAAAATTTTACCCTATCACGTTAGTGCCTCAGAAGTTGCAAAAGAAAAACCGCAGGGAATTATCCTAAGTGGTGGACCGGCCAGCGTTTATCTGGCGAATTCCCCAAAGTGTGATCCGGCTATTTTTGAGTTGGGAATTCCGATTTTGGGAATTTGTTACGGGTTGCAATTGATGATACACACTCTTGGTGGTGAAGTTGTTCCCGGCAAAACCCGTGAGTACGGGAAAACGATGATGACCATCAAGGATAAAAATTTGTTGTTTGATGGCATTGACGATGTAATTCAGGTATGGATGTCTCATGGCGACAAAGTCGCAAAAACGCCTCCGGGCAGTTTTAAGGTACTCGCCGGATCTGCCAACACTGAATATTGTGCGGTTTGTATCGGCGACAAAAATATTTACGGCATTCAGTTTCATCCTGAAGTAGTTCATACGCCTCAGGGCAAACAGATCATCAGGAATTTTTGTCACAAAATCTGCAGGTGTGTCGGTAACTGGACGATAGCTTCGTTTATTGAACGAGCAACGGCTGAGATTCGACAAACTGTGGGAAATGAAAGAGTTATTCTCGGTCTTAGCGGTGGGGTTGATTCATCAGTGGCGGCAGCATTGATTCATCGGGCCATCGGAGAGAAACTTACCTGTATTTTTGTCAATAACGGTTTGCTCCGCAAGGACGAAGCAGATCGTGTCAGAAAGCTTTTTGGTGATAATTTTCGCATGAAATTGGTCTATGAGGATGCGACCGAACGTTTCATGAATCAACTGGCGGAAATTGATGATCCGGAAACAAAACGTAAGATTATCGGACACGAGTTTGTTGAAGTATTCAACGCAGCCGCGCGAGGTATTGAAAATGCGGCATTTCTGGCGCAGGGTACCACCTATCCAGATGTTATTGAAAGTATTGCCATTGATGGTAATCCGGCGGCAATGATTAAGAGTCACCATAATGTGGGTGGATTGCCTAAAGATATGAAGTTGAAACTGCTCGAACCGTTGAGTCGCTTGTTTAAAGATGAGGTGCGTGAGGTCGGTAGGCAGTTGGGATTACCGCGCGACGTCGTCATGCGGCAACCATTCCCCGGCCCCGGTCTTGCGGTACGCCATCTGGGCGCGGTTACCAAAGAATCGCTGGATAAACTGCGAGAAGCCGATGCCATTGTAATAGATGAAATCAAAAAAGCAGGACTTTACTACGATATCTGGCAAACTTTTGCTGTATTGCTCCCGGTGCGCACCGTTGGCGTTATGGGTGATGAGCGTACCTACGAAAATGTTGTTGTTTTGCGTGCGGTAGAAAGTTCTGACGGTATGACTGCGGACTGGGTAAAACTACCGTACGAGCTGCTGGAAAACATCTCCAGCCGCATTATTAATGAAGTCCGTGGCGTTAATCGGGTGGTTTACGATATCACCAGCAAACCTCCAGGAACCATTGAGTGGGAATAATTAGTGCCTGAACGAAAAAGGCCTTTTTCGTTCAGGCACTAATTACAGGCAGCCGATGATTTCGTTCAGGCCATCAATAACCCGGCGCAGCTCTTCTTGAGAGATGCGTCCCAGGCGGCCTCTGAGACGTTTGATAGAAAGCGTGCGAATCTGGCTGAGCTTAATCCACGAACGTTTTGGCAGTTCTGTGTTTTGGCTTATCGCGCATGGCAGGCCTCCACGGATTGTGCATTGAGATAGCGAACAGGAATGTAATGGGGCAGATCGGCGAGCAGGCAAGCCAGCATGCCGTCGGGTGTCAGTTGGCCAATGACGGCACTGGCGGCCAGATGCAGAACATATTGGTTGCACCAAGCGGCGCGGGCGGCACTGAACCCACGCAGCGTTTCATCGAACGGGGTCATGATCAGTAGGCGACCGGCATCGAGCGCACGTTGAATGGGACGATCGATTCCCCGGAAGGGACACGGCATGTCGTGCCCCAACCCGCGCGCAAGAATCCAGACCATAGGTATGCCGTCCGCCAGGCAGGTATTGAAAACCGTCCGTTCCATGGGAGATAAAAACCCGGAAATCACGCACGCCGGGCGTTCCGGCCATGCCGCAGGGGTTTGGCATGCCAAACCCATACTACTGCGGGATGCCAGGAATGCCGTAAGGGGCAGATCAAGCAGGCCCAGATTGCCCGCGAAGAAACGCGGTTCGCCATAGCGCAGGGTGTCCCAATGCACGGGGTTGTCGCGGATATAGCGGCGGATGTTGCGCAGGGCATGATCGTCGCGAATGATGATGTCGTAATAATTGCGTTGCCATATTGCCGCAGGGTTTTGGCATGCCAAAACCGTACTACGAATCGCACGTGTGGTGGCGGCCTTGAAAGCGCCAATGATCGTGCCCAAAGTGCCGGAAATCGGGCGGCCAAATGCAGGGGCCGCACGGGCACGGCATACTGTGTCCCCGTCAATTCGCAGAATCCCGTGCACATGATCAGGCATGACGATCCATTCGTCCAACGCGGCATGCGGGAAATGGTCTGGAATCGCCCGCCAGCACTCCACCGCCGCACGACCGGCATCGTTCAATGCCATACGCCCGTTGACGACTGTGCCGAACAACGGGTGGTGGTTTCCCACGCATACCGTTACGAAATAAACCCCGCGCTTCGCGTAATCATGCCCCCGCAATCGAATCGAACGGCGATGGTGGATATCCGGGTCGTAGGCGGATAGTTTGGAATGAGGTGCCGCCGTCATTTGATCAATCCTTAGTTGTTGGTTGGGTTTGGCCAAAATTGGCGCGGCGTAAGAGGCGCGGTTCGGAATCTGCGGATGGCAATTGGTAGATAGACATGGTGTTGATGGTAAATTCGTCTGTTGGTGGTTGAATACGGGTGATAATCTGATTGTCATCCTTTTCGGGTTTTACACTCAACTTCAAAGTGCAGTGGGGTTCGTAGGGGAAAGCGACCGGATTGAATTTTATTCGTGACTTCGCCAGCAATTGATTTATTTTAGTAAAAGGTTCGGGATCATTCAGGGTGTAATAGTAGATACCGGTATCGGTGAAGCGTTGCGCGCTGCCGAATCGGGCGGTAAATGGTTCACACCTGGCGGCGATGCGATCGAATTCGGCAAACACCAGCCCGTCGGGTTGGTTGGCAGCAACCGTCCCTAGCCCATTGGAACCGGCAAGGCAAATTTCCACTGCCATTTTGACGCGGCCTGCATCAAAATGGCGACGGATTTCGCGAATTTTGTCGGCTACCGGGGTTGGGACGCTAAGGACAATATAAGTTGGAATTTTAAAGTTGTACTGAGGTTGTTTCATAAATTTACTGATGAATTTTGGCGATGCGGTTTTCCGTCATACGTTTTATTTCGAGCCGTAGTTCTTTTTGGTTACTGATTAAATTTTTAAAATCTTCTACGTTCATTACCGGCCGACCGTTGACGCGGGTGATGATTTCATACGGTTTGAGTCCCGAGACGGCTGCTTTTCCGCCAGGCACGACGCGGGAAATTATCACACCGGGGGAGGCGGTTGTCATTTGAAAGTAGCGTCTGACTTCATAAGTAAGGTTACGGATTATTATTCCCAGTTCGGTGCTGTTTAGGCGCGGGGCCAACTCGTAGTGTTTCGGCATCTTTTCGATGACAAAGTTTTTATTCGCCACCTCGCCATCGATAAAACACTGGATAGTTATTTTTTTTCCGAATCCAAGGTTGGTCAGAGTCAGATTTAATTGATTTTCTACCGAATGCCACGGTGAAGGGATTTTGTCTAAATATGATTCGGGAATTTTATCCAGATGTTCCCACGGGAATGGCGCTCTCGCGCTATAATCACCGGAATTCAGGTCAATTGGATTGGGTTCGTTTTCAACAAACAATCGCAAGAGAATATCCCCCGGCTTCAACCCGGCGGTGGCGGCTGGTGAATGCGGATAAACATAGGTTAGCAATACGCCGTGTTTACCGTTGTCGGAGAGGCTGGATACATGGTTGGCTTTAGCTAATTCACTGTTAAGTGGCTGCACTTCCGTGCCAAGCCAGGCCAGTCGTTCTTCCTCGTTTTCTTTCAATGGGATATTGTGAGGGTCAATGTGTTGTTCCAGCTCTTGGAGTATCTGAGTGAAATAGCAAGCTTGTGAAATAGTGTGTATTGGAGGATTATCTTTGTGCGATGAGCCGATTTTGATACGGCGCTGCAAGGGGAAAGCCAGTAATTCAAGATTGTGACTGAAAATGAACACCCCGACGTTGTCGCCGGATATTACGGGAAAGAGGCGATTGGATTGACCGGGTTCAAATCCCTCAATTCGGGTATGGCCGAAACTACAGTCAAGTTGTTCTCCAAAAATTCTGATATTGGCTTTGGGAAGTAATTGCCATGTTTTTGCAAGTAAGGATTTTTCGGATAATTTTACTGGTTTAAATGTTTTCTGAGAAGCAGTTGGTATGCGTGCGATCAAACCGCCAACGTCGCGTAGTGAACCGGCAAACGATCCCGGTATGATGTCGGCGTTGTTCGGGGTATAGACTAAAATTTGTTCCAGTCGAGCTGTGTCTCTGGCAGAGAGGTCGGCGATAATTAAAAGTTTGTCGGTATCATAAAGAATACCGGCAGTAATAAATTCAGTTTCAATGCGTTGTTGTTTTTGCAGGTTGTGTTGTTTGTTTTCATTCATTTTGGGACTGCGGAAAACGAGCTTCACCCTGAATACTCCGTGTGATACTAAATCTTTTACACTGTTCAGCAAATTATTCATTTGACGTGTTGTTAAACCGGGCCACGAGAGAGGAGATTCTCGCCAGGAGGCATTGTTCATGATTCCCGGATAAGTTGAAAATCCGAAGGCTGTACCGGTAGTTTCAGCGACAATTGAGTGAGGCGGAACCGGTAAAAATTCTTTACCGATATCCGGCAACTCAATCGCCATTGTCGGTTTAAACGGCCTCACGGTGATTTGTCCGAATCCGCGATCTAGCGAGGAGGAAATGGTGAACAATTTTTCCGGCTCTTCTGCGGTTGCAGGCGCAAAGGACAGAGGTTGACGGTTTGGTAGTGGTTTATCAAGCTGAAGTATAATCGTAGGCTGTTCAACACAGTAACGGGTGATTGTTGCGTTGACCTCGGCCCCATCGGCACGGATTATGAGTTTTCTGACGAATTTTGGATTAATCACGACATCGGCAGATAGCACCTGATCGGGAGCGATCAAATAACCTGGAATTTCAAGAGGGCGTTCTTCAATAACAAAACGTTCGCCGTTGAAATGGTGTTTCCTTCCACATCCGGGACAATCAAAGTCGGCAAGGATAGGTGGTTTCCCATACTTATCGTAGCGCAGGAAATATTGTACCGTCACTAGAGAGGGTTTTATCGTTTCAATTAGACTTTTCCGTTCTTGAAGAATATTCTGAACGGATATTGTTTCATTAACTTTTTCAGCTAATTCCTCTTGATCGGCTTTGTTAATGAATGGGTACAGGAAGAACAATAAGCCCAACAATATATGGGTGGCATATTGCATAGTTGTAAGGGAGTGATTGGTTGAACGAAGCTTATTCACTGTCATAATCCCTTGAAAAGTCGAGTACTGTTTGGCGACGCAATCCGTTTCGCAACAGGGTAAAAAGGAGTTTAGTTTTGTTTTTTGAATTTTGCATAATGTTTCCATAGAAGGTTGTTAAATCTTCGAGTGAGTTAACGTCATGATTGTTAATTTGAAGTATAATATCTTTTGGCATAAGCCCGACGCGTGCGGCGTTGCCGGGTACTTTAATGCCGTAAATAAAAACACCTTGTCGACGGTAAAAATACAATTCTGGATTGTCGAATTGATTGATGGATTTAGCAGAAAAATCCCAGCCCGGGAAGGCCAATTCTTCGCCCTCTACCTTCCCCTTCTCACGCGGAGTCAGGGTTAGCTCTAATGGTTGTTCGTTGCGCACAATTTTAAATGTTGCGGGTTGATTAAACGGCAGCAGCCCGATTATGCTTCTTATTTCGGGGATATCTTCCTCGGTTGCTCCGGTTATCGGGATATCGTTTATGGCCACGATGCGATCATGAGGGCGGATGCCGGCATCATAAGCCGGACTGTCAGGTTCCGTTCCGGCAACAAGAACGCCGTCCGGATAATCGAATGATATATTCTTATTGAAATCCTTTAATGGCTGAAGCTGTAATCCGGTCCAGGCCCAATTAACCCGATGGTATTGTCTTAGGCGCGGGACAACCTTGATAATGGTTGATGCCGGTACCGCAAACCCCATATCGCCGCCCTGCATAATCCCGCGACTGTTGATGCCGATGACGTAGCCATCGGTATTTACCAGCGGCCCGCCAGAATTGCCTGGAGAAATGGCGGCATCTGTCTGGTACCACAAGCTGTATTGACTGTGTTCCGGCAAAAAACGGCGGGAACACGAGATGATGCCGATTGAAACCGAACGGTTCATTCCCCAAGGGGCTCCCATGGCCATGACAAAATCGCCATCATCCACCACAATATTTTTAGAGATTTCCGCTATTGGAAGCGGTGGTTCACCAGCTTTGAGTTCAAGTTTGAGTAATGCAAGATCGGTATCTTTGTCTGAACCAATGAGATGAGCGTTAAATGCGCGGCCGTCGTAGAGCAGACAACGGATTCCTGATGTATTATGAACCACATGCCAGTTGGTCAACACCTCACCGTCGGCAGAGATAATGACCCCGCTGCCAGACACCGCACTGGTTATTTCTTCTCCGCGTCGCATGTCACGACGCAATCCCCGGATGAAGATGACCGCCGGGAATACATCATCTTTGGCTTTACTTACGATATCGCGGAAATCGCTACCCAACAGATTATCGTGATAACTTCCGGAAGACGCGCAACCGAAGACGGTTAGCGCAACAATCACGGCTATGCAGGCGTGGAATAAAAACATGATATTGTTCGTAATGCCTCACTATTTCCCGAATCGGGGTTGCTATTGGTACTTGCCTGCGCGTCGCGTGTAAGCAGGTCGGAATTGATTTTTTTGTTTTTACGGACGGTATCGCAAGCATCCTTGCTTGCGGTACTTTGGCGCACATCGTGCGCGTTTTCAGGCTGTCACGGAGGACAGCCCTCCACCAACCCGCAGCCGGTATCTTTAGCGCAGCGGAGGGTTGCGCTTCCGCGCAGCCGTGTATTTCGGACGGACAGGAGTCCGTCCCTCCACCGGCCCGCGGCCGGTATACCCGGGTAGTGCATGTTTCGATGAAACGCATGCGTTCTCCGAACGCATAAAGCGGTTCATATCGCTATTTGTGTTCGGAAAGCGCAAACTAACATTTATCCTGCAAGGCAGGATTGCACCGCACTGAATTTCTCATGGCTCCAAGTCATAGTATACGCTTTGATTTCGGAAAAGCAATCAGTTGACCCGATATGGATCGTTGGCAGAGGTGCCCAGATGGCCGATGAAATATTTTTTTGAAACTGGATCGCTGTTTATCAGGATAACGCGTTCACTGCTTACATGACCATCCGCCCAGGCAGTATTGCTGTGTTCCCGGTGGCGAGCGTGATTGGTGCCGACTGTGTAAGCTCCTCCGATATTTTCCGGTTTGTCCAGACAGTACATAAATGGCGATAGTTGCGGCGGATCAAAGCTGAACGGGCCCATGGTGGCACGTGCGTTATCGCCGAACATTACAATTTGAGACGGATTCTTTATGCCTGACGACTTTATCGCGAAATAAGTATCGTTCTGGATATATCTCCCAAGCCACAGCGCGTTATAGCCGTAACCTCCACTGTATGGCGCATTTTGCAGGGAGGGTAAGCGATGTCGCACTGAAGGACAGACCATGACGTTGCCGGTATTGTCAAGATAACTTCCAAGCAGTTTGTTGTCGGTTAAATCGGTGGATATTTCGGGTCCCGATGCACTCATGCCAACCGATCGTTGATAACCCAGCCAAATATAACCATCGGCATCCATCGAATTGCTGTTTTCGGCATAAGGAACGAAATAGCTATCATTTGTTCCGGAGTAAAGCACATTTCCTTGTCCCAATTGCCGGAGATTGCCTATACAAGCGGTGGAGCGTCCGCGTTCCCGGGCCGAACTTAGGGTTGGCATAAGCATGGCCGCAAGCAGCGCGATAATAGAGATCGAAACTAACAATTCAATCAAGGTGAATATGGGAGGGGGGCGCCGATCCGTTTTCAACATGGCGATATGAATGGTAACACCAATTCCTACCGCGAGCAAAAGACCCCAATATAGAAAACTTTGTATCCAGAATGATGAAAGAAACAACACAACCCAGAGAAAGCCGAGACTTTGTATTTTGATGCGACGGGGTACCCCCCGACCATTGCGGTAGTTTTCGATATAGCTGTTCAGATAGCGATTGCTGTTCAGCCAATGATAAAATCTGGGTGAACTGCGGGCAAAACAAAACGCGGCCAACAACAAAAAAGGAGTTGTTGGCAGTAGCGGTAGAAAGATTCCGAGCACCCCCAGGCCGACTGCCATCAATCCTGATAAAAATAGTAATTTACGTTGCATGTTGTTTTTCTTGTCGCTTTCACGTTCCGTCAAAACCGACAGAACGGTTACGTGTATGGTGTCGTTTGGCGATTCGGAGCACGAAACTGCCCAACCGCTACACCGTTTATTAGATGTAACACCCTTGAAATTAGCACTATCCGCCAAAGATACACGATGTTACCAAACGTAATTATTCACTTAAATCCATTTTTCTTATTTATCAAAGTAATTTGGGTCAAAATATTTAAGTAAATGTCTATCTCCATAGCATTTAATAGCATATGCAAAAAATATTCCCGATAAAATATCTATCGTATAATTCCAATGAATAAAGTTATCGCACCAATATAAAAGTACTTATTCTTGAATAGGTTGAAAATCTCTCTTATTATTTCTGATAATTTCAATATAACTTTATTATTTCTAATTTTTTGGTTCATTTCGCTTTTTTTGTTAAAAATTTCCCTTGTGTATATTCATTGTTCGTATTCCCTATTTTGTTCACCACGAAGGACACGAAGAGCACGAAGGGTTACAGCGCACTAGTCCCAAGTTCCAGGCGCGCCTCGATGGCACAGCCAATCACCCGGTTCGATAGCTCATCGAATTCCATCCTTCGTGTCCTTTAGTGCGCTTTGTGGTAAAATCCGTCCTGCTTCTACTCGTTGCCCGCTCTCGTCGCTGTTATCGTTTATCCGTGTCCCCGCTTTCACGTGCGCTCCGGCGCACAAGATGATTTGCCATGGTGCCGGAGTCGAAGCAGCATGAACAGATACTGGCCGATAACTCTGGCATTCAATTTGCTTTTGCCGTGAAGACGCCGTCCGAAAGTGATGCCGTGTTCGACAATCCGATACGGTTCGGCGGCGTGGGTCAGCAAGAACAGCAGTTCCAGCATGATTTTGAACCCGCGCGGGTGAAGTTGAGATTGTGCCGCTTCAAAAGCGCTTTTACGGATAGCGAAAAACCCCGACATGGGGTCTTTGCTTTTCACGCCGAGGATAACGTTGGCCATCAGTGCGGCGGTACGGCTCATCAAAATTCGCGTTGGGTGCCACTTTTCCGCGAAGCCGCCGCCGTCAACATAACGGGAACCAATGACAAAATCGGCATGTTTGAGTTGACGCAGCAACGCAACCAGATCATTCACGTTGTGTTGCAGGTCGCCGTCCATGCAACAGAGGTATGTTCCACGCGCCAATCGGAATCCTTTGACGATGCTGGGGCTTAGTCCCGGTTCGCCGTCATTGAGGATGCCGCGAATATGTGACTTATCCGTGGCATAATCATTTACCGCCTGACAAGTGCCGTCGGGAGAGTTTTCATCAACAACAATAATTTCATAATTATTGAGACCGCACTGTTCAATTTTCTGAAGTAACGGAATGATATTGTCCCGTTCGTTCAGAGTAGGGATGACAATGCTGTATTGAATATTGTCAGACATGATTCACCATACTTTTCAGATTTTGTTGGTAGGGTTGTCGGATAATTCCTTTATTAGTAATGAACCCGGAGATCAAATCGGCGGGAGTGACATCGAACGCGGGATTATAAACCGCTGCCTGGTCGGGTACAGTTTGAATATTACCACAGCGTCGAATTTCATTTGCATCCCGTTGTTCAATGGGAATGGCACTGCCGTTATCAAGCGAAAAATCAAAGGTCGAGTACGGCGCGGCAATATAGCAGGGAATGCGGTGGAATGATGCCAGTACGGCAAGTCCGTAAGTGCCGATTTTATTGGCAGCATCACCATTGGCGGCGATGCGGTCGGCGCCCACCAGAACAAGTTGAACACGCCCTTCCTTCATGACCTGCGCGGCCATGTTGTCGCAGATTGATAGCACTTCGATCCCGGCGCGGGCAAGTTCCCAGGCGGTCAGACGTGCGCCTTGCAACAGCGGACGAGTTTCATCGGAAAATACGGTAAATTTCACCCCATGTTCGTGAGCAACGTAGAGTGGGGCCAGCGCAGTGCCATAATCACCGGTGGCTAGGGCTCCGGCATTACAATGAGTGAGTATTCCCATGCCCGGAGTGATCAGTTCCGCGCCATGTTGTCCGATGGTGCGGCAGAGTTGTATATCTTCCGCGAGGATATTCAACGCCTCTTCCAGCAATATATCGCGCAGCGTTTTTGTGCTTGACGGCGAAACCTTTAAAATTGTTTTAACACAACGGTTCAACGCCCAGGTTAAATTTACTGCAGTTGGCCTGGCGGTTGCGAGCCGGTCGGCGGTGGTACGCATTTGGCTGATAAACGCATCATTCGGGGTATCAGCTGGAAACCGTCGGCAGACGGCAGCAAGTCCTAACGCCGCAGCGCAACCGATAGCCGGGGCGCCGCGTACCGCCAACCGTTTGATGGCGTCAATAATTGCGTCAAGTTCGTCGAGTTCCAGATAGGTTAAAGTCGAGGGAAGTCGGGTTTGGTCGATGATCCGCAGTTTTCCCGATTGCCCGACGAGATTATCCGAGTACTCTCTTACTGACGTTCCATCCGGGAGCTCCCAACTTACCGTGTCCAACATAATAACCTCAATTCTGTGTTATGGTCTATAATCCTATTTTGATGATATGACGAAATCAACAAGCAAATTTACAATAATTGGGATCAATCTCCTAATGATTGTCGGTATTAGCGGGTGGTGGTGAAGAGGAGGAGAAACCATCTTTGCCGATATTGTAATAATCGACGTTTTCTTTAGCTTTTTCTCCGCCTGCAACTTGTACTTTTCCTGATTCCGGATCGCGAACCAGGGTTGGAATTGTGGTACTGCGTTTAAAGACTTCGCGTTGTTCCAGGCGACCATCAATATCGAAGACAAAGTAGTTAAATATCTGCGGGGAAGCCGGAAGCAGAATATGCAGTCTGCTAAGCATATCGACATCGCAGGTCATATTTTCTTCTCCGACTTCATGACCGATGCGGCGCACTGAATAAATTTTGTTTTTATCCTCAATCGTTAGAAAAAATGTTTTTCTGTTTCCTTCGAAGATGCTCCGGACTAAATAATTTCTGGTTTTTACCTGATTCGAGTCTTTTGATTGCAATAATGCTGGAATGCCGACAGTGCGCTGCCAGATGACCACGCCGGTGTGGATTTCGAACGCGTTTTCGTTGGAACGATAGCTGTGCTGAAACATACCGTGTTCAACATAGGCATGAATACGATAACGTCCATCATCCCGCAGTTTGTAATACTTGTTTAGTGGAACAATAAAATCGCGAATTTCGCCTGGACGCAGTATGGTGCCCTGGATGGGATATGATTTGTCGGTTAGCGGTTTTTCGGGCACGCGGTTGCGGATGTTTCTAACATCAAAAAGCAGTTTTCCCCGCAGTTTTTCATGATCTCCGAAAGCCACCGCGTGTCCGCTGTCGTTACGCATAATGATTTTTACAAAAATTGGTTCGAATCGGATATAATCTTGACGATTCATTTCGAGTTTTAGGGCAATTTGAGCCTGACAAAGCGAGGCTGAAACGAATGAGGCAATGAAAAAGGTAAGGGTGATGACTTTTTTATTCATAGCGCTTTCCCGGGTTATAGACACACGGTGATTGTTGCGTGTCTTTGTTTTTACAATTGGGTCACCTGAATCCGTGATTAATATGCGCCGCACTGAATTTCTCACCAATCCAGGAGTTCTTATACGTTTTATCATTAATAAATTTTAAGGAGAGCTCTACCCGTCATAAATATGAGTTTGTAATCTATTAACAATTTCATCGATGTTCAAGTCATGACAACTGAAAGAACCGTTTCGACAGTTTTTTTTCAAACACTTAATACATGGAATGTCTCGCTGAAAAAAAACATGTTGAGTCCCGTATGGGCCGGTTCGTGTCGGATCGGTTGGACCGAATAAGCCGAAGACGGTTTTGTCTAGAGCTGCCGCGATATGAGAGGGGCCGCTGTCATTGCTGATAATCGGATTACACAAACGTAAAGCTTCGACCAGTTCTCCTATAGATGTCTTTCCGGCGAGCGAAAACACTATCTTTGAATTGGTTGTCAACTGCATGATTTCTTCTGCAATATCAATGGTATCTTTGCTGCCTAGTAGAAGGAACTGTGAATCCTGATTAACGCTGTGGATTTTATTTATCAGCTTGCCAAAAAATTTTGTCGGCCATCGCTTGCTTTCCCAGCGCGCGCCGGGAATAATACCAATAAAATGTGAATTAAAAGTAATTCCTTCCCGTTTCATTAATTGTTTTACCGATTCGGCGGCTTCAGGAACTGTCGGCAGGGGTGGGATCGGCCTATCCGGACGTGGTCTCCCGGTCAATTGTTCCACCAAGGCCAGATTGCGTTCAACGGCGTGAATTTGATCGTTCGCAATAGCTATTTTTTGATGATAAAACCATTTGGCGAGTGGTTCACGGGTGGTTGTGAATCCCACCGTTTTTCCTTTTATGACAGGGCAGAATATGGCACTTCTAAACAGGCCCTGGAAGTCGATAACCAGATCGTATTTATCTTGTCGTAAATCTTTAACCAGTTTGGTCAGTTCAGGGAGAAAGGTGGCAGTTTTGCCGAGCGCTGTACGTTTGAAAGGGATAACCCGCCGTATTTTGACTGGCGCGAATTTGATGGCATCAGCTAATTCCGGTTTGATCAGCCAGTCGAAAACGGCTTCCGGGTAGCACATTTGTAGTAATTTTACGGCGGGAAAAGTATGAAAAATATCACCCAGACTGCTGGGCTTGATAATCAGTATTGACGAAAGATGTGAAACATGTGTCATGGTCATGCCGACTGGTTGCGATTTAATGCGAAAAATTTTACAGGCTGGAGAGAATGCTCTGTTTTTGTGATTTAGTTTCCCGTTTCCAGGCGTAATGCCAGTCGTTCAGGTAATCCGGCCATAATGATTTTTCTTTGCGCGGAAACAATGTCGTATGGTATCCGGATTCGCGTTACAGTTTTCTCTTCAGAATCATAAATGGCAAAAGATGCCCGCGGGTCACGATTGCGAGGTTGACCGACGCTACCGACATTAAACAAATATTTGAAGCCTGTATGAATTGGCACTACCAATTCGTCGGATTCATTGATATTTTTTGGAAACATGCCTTCATCTGCTCTGTAGGCCCAGTCCACTATTTCTTCGATAGGTTTTTCCGACATTGTTGAAATTGGTTTCTTGCAGAATGCAATCGGCACATGAGAATGTCCGCAGAAACAGAGTTGGGTGAATTGATAGGTAAAATTGTCGGCGGCATGATGTGCGTCAAAGATGTATCCCCAGTTGTCGGGAGAATCAAGGGTGGCGTGAACAATGGTAATGTTGGTGCCCTGTACAGTGGAACGATAAGGCAAATCAGCCAACCACTTTTGTTCTTTTTCACTGAGTTGGGCCTTAGTCCAGAGCACCGCTTTTTTCGCGTGTGGGTTGAACCCATCCATTTCTTCGCTGGTATTGGAGGCGTAGTCATCATGATTGCCTTTGACCACTGCAATTGGGTGTAGTTGTTGTACTGTCTTTAGACATTCTCTGGGTTCGGCGTTATATCCGACGATATCGCCAAGGCAGATGTATTTATCGACTTTGTGTTCCTTGCATTTTTCTAAAACGACACCAAGCGCTTCTGTATTAGCGTGAATGTCGCTCAAAACCGCGTATTTAGCCATCCTTGTCCCTGTGTATATTTTGTTTTTACGCCTAATTATTTAATCGGAATCACAATAAAATTGCTATACAAAAATGATAAGCAATTCTTTGTCGATATTAAAATTATTCCACAATCAATGAGTGTACGTTATATTCATGGAGTTTCTTTTTGCCTGCCAGGAACCCCAGTTCGACGACGAAAGCAACCTCAACAATATGCGCGCCTAATTCTTTCAGTAGTTCACATGCGGCGGTGGCCGTGCCGCCGGTAGCCAATAAATCGTCAACCAACAATACCCGGTTGCCGGGTTGTATGGCATCCTGGTGAATCTCAATTTCTGCTGAACCGTATTCCAGATCGTAACTTTTACAAATAGTTTTATGCGGTAATTTGCCTTTTTTGCGGATTGGGATAAAACCGCAACCAAGTTGGCAGGCAAGAGCCCCGCCAAAAATGAAACCACGAGCGTCAAGAGCAGCAACGTAATCCGGGGGGTTTTCCAGATGGTTTGCGGCAAGCAACTCGATAATATAGGCAAATATCTGCTGATTTTGTAGTAACGGAGTTATATCGATATAGACAATCCCCGGGGCGGGGAAGTCAGGTATTCGACGGATCGCTGCAGTAACATCCTTAATCGTCATATCAGAGTCCTGGTTTTACATTTTTGATGGTTCTAACACTAATTTATCAATAGAATGCGACAACGGAATAAGCCGGATTTTGTTTCCCACCTGTGGCGGGACGGCAATCATCTGTCTAAGCGGCCAGTACCCGGGATTCAAACGTTGCGAGCAACAACTCATCCCCTATTTGGCCTTGCTACGGAAGGGGTTTGCAATGCGGCGCCACTCTCGTTGAGCGTCCGGTGAGCTCTTACCTCACCTTTTCACCCTTACTCCGCGCTTAAGCCGGAAACAACGTATCAGACAAGACAAAAACCTTGTTTCCGGCTTAAGCGCGGGGCGGTATCTTTTCTGTTGCACTTTCCTTCCCGCGACATATAGTTCGCGGTATCCTTCTTTATCAAAAGGACTTCCTGCTCTGAGTAGTCCGGACTTTCCTCCCGAAGCTGGAAGCTACGGGCGACTACCTACCGTTGTCGCACAAAGGAATACTATAATTCAAAAAAGGCGAATTATCAAGGTACTTGCCAATAAGTTTATCGATAGATTTTATAATGTGCAATTCGTTTGCGAAACGAGTTAAGCTTGTTTCTCCAAACATTGCTGATGGCGCGATAGTTGTTGCCTGCCTGAATCATGGTGCGTACACGGGCGGTTCCCATCGCCTTGTCAAATCCGGCAATTCGGTCGGGCCGCCAGGTAAATTGTTGGTAATATTTCTGGAGGTAACAAAGAATTGCTACCGTGCAGGTAGTCGGTTTAAATGTAGCCGGGTTGAGGATATGCAACTGAACGCCATGCGTGTTTTGTCCACTGAATAGCCCGAAGTAGGGCTTGAAGTGAATGGGACGGAAGCGAATTCCGCGCATGCCCAAGCCATTGAGAGTATCGGCCATGTGTCCTGCATTAATCCATGGTGCGGCGACTACCTGGAAGGGAAGGGTGTAACCGATCCCGATCCCGACAATTCCGAGAGCGCCAATGCTTCCGGTTACGGCGTAACAACAGGCGGACTGTGGAGAAGGTATTTGCGGTGATGTTGGCACCCAGGGCAGGCCGGTTTCTTCCCAACTCATGCCGCGACGGTAGTTGGCCATAGGCACAATATAGAGTTTGCAACGAATATTCTCTTCGCGGTTGAGGTAATGGGCCAGTTCGCCAACCGTTAAGCCATAGACAAATGGTACCGGATAAAGACCAATAAATGAAAGATATTGTTTCTCAGTAATGGGGCCGTCAATCTGAACCGCGCCAAGAGGATTGGGGACGTCAAGTACTATCATGGTTTTGCCGGCGGCGGCGG
>JAGYNC010000319.1 GCA_018400135.1 Victivallaceae bacterium | reverse complement strand
TCACCAAGTGAAACGCTTCCATGAATTGATGTAGTTGTTGACGAACGCGTCGTCGTGCGAGAGGTGCTGGTGGTCGTGCTGGTCGTGGTTCGCGTCGTTGTGGTAGTGGTTTCAGCTCCTTTTACTGCAACGCCAAACCCTAATCGCGAATCGCCCGCAATGGACCAACCGTAAGCCGTAAATCTATATGTTCCTGCTGAGGGATCAGTAATTTCGACAAACTCATAATTGTCACCGCCTGAAGATGAACTCCACTCATCCGAACCATCCGCATTATAATCCACATATAAATCAATATCATTGTTTACACACTCGCCAGCAGAGGCAGATGGCGCAGGTTCAATCCATGTCAAAACAACATACATTTTGCTATAATCGCCGCTTCCTATGGACCAATCGAAATACACTTGTCCGTCTTGAGAAATACTTGCATCATAATAACTCCACGTACCTTTGGAATCACTGGTGGTAAAATGCGAACGATAGCTGTCAATAATACCCGCACGATGATCAGAAATTGACGAAAGGCGACGTGCGCTTGCGATTAAAAAAGCTTTCAATGCAGCGGGGCGGCGCTGGAGAGTAGAATAATGATCCATTAAACTTGCGGCAATTGCGGTAACGTGGGGGGTGGCCATACTGGTGCCAGACATTGATATCGAACCATGCAAGTTGTGAGCGTTGGCAGATACGACTGGATTCGCGGGCGCATAGATTTCGGGTTTGAATCTCCCATCCGCAGTAGGCCCCATGCTGCTATAAGCGTAAAGGCCTAATGAGCTGTTATTGTTCAATCCCCCGACCGCAAGTATATTCTTTGCCGCCCCTGGCGAACTTATAGTTCCGGCCGCTGTCCCGTCATTACCGGCGGCAAAAACCCAAAATTGATTATTATTCCACGTGGATGCATCAACAAGACGGGATTCGACCGTATTTCCCGTGTTATCGTCAGATCCCCAACTATTGTTTATAACCAAAGCTTGATTGTCTGAGCTTATGTTGTCAATTGCGTCATCAAGATTGTATAAATACCTACTCCCGTCGTTTTTTCCGCAACGCACAGCTCTAAACTGATGACTAGAATCGCCACCCAGCCAAGGACACACCCCCGCGAGTGAAACGCTTGCCCATCGACTTAATATTATTCCCAACACATGTGTTCCGTGTCCATTAGGATCATTCCAGACATCCGCTTGGACGCCGTCCCCGGACACATTCCATCCTAAACCCCAGCTGGCCGGATACCCACTTTGCTCTAAAAAAGCATCGTGGCCCGTCCCTGAAGGCCCGAATTGAAATCCCGAATCAATTATTCCAACAATAACATTTGCACCGTAATGTGAAGAAAGGCTTCGTACATCTATCGCATTACAATAACCAACGCTCGTGCTCAATGATATATACTTCGGTGCTACCCATTCAATATATTGCACCTCTGCCAGTTTGGCGATTTCGGATATCACCAGCTTGTTGCATGTGCCCATGACCGCTTTGATGTCTTTGTGATAAGCACTGATTTTCATTCCCGCTTTTAGCAACACGTTCCGCACCGCACCTGATGCATCATCCGCAAACAACGATATTGCAACTGGCATATCTTCAGTTTCCGACGCACGGGTCATCTGCTCGACAAGCTTGGTGTCCAGCTTTTGCTGTGGTGACAGCTGAAACATGGCGCGCACATATTGATTGGACGAAAGGGACGCACAATTCTCAACTGAGATGCGCGTGATGTACGTGTTTGGCGGACACAGGCCAATGATTTCGGCGCCATTCGCTTTAATATTATTAGCCAAGGACTCTTGCAGCGGCGCCGCACATAAAACATAGACATAAACATAACTAAGGGTCTGCGATGTATCGGCAGTCTCGTCTAATAAATATTGTCGCAAAGCTGGACTCAATCCCGGGATGGGTGTTATCCGTCCGCTTTTCAAAAAAACACTATATTGATCTTCAGCGGAAATGATTTGCTTTGCTCCCTTTTTAGCCATCATCTCACTCCACGAACGAATCACGGCAATTTTCGATGCCATAATAATCTGTTTGGCTGGTCCCGCAGGAGAAATATCAACACCCGATAGAAGCGCTGAGGGTTGTTCCATTGAATGAGCTGTGTTTTTTACATTTAATACGTCTGTATTCATAAGCGACGGCTGATTGGAACCTGCCCACGAAACAAAGGTAACGGAGAAAAGTATTAACAAGTTTATACCAATCATTTTGTGTGTCTTTTGTTGACCTTGTATTCTCATGCTTAACTCCTTTTGCGGCCTGGTTCATTTCCGGGTAACACTTTTCCGATAAAATC
>JAGYNC010000318.1 GCA_018400135.1 Victivallaceae bacterium | reverse complement strand
AGAGTGAGGCATTACCCAACAAAAAAAACTTTTTGGAAATTTTTCGATTTACTGTTGACTTTTTCGCGGGTAGCCGTTATAATTAATTTATGCAACCGGTTGCAGCGTCCGCTTGCATAGCACAAACCACAGGAATTATCGAATGACACAGAATGCGACAATCAGGGGCAACGGCGCGACATTGCGCGACATTGCGGAGCGGGCGGGAGTGAACCGTTCGACCGTGTCGCGGATTTTAAGCGGCACGACGCACTTTCCGGTAAGCGACGAGTGTCGGCGACGGGTGATGGCGGTGGCCGAGGAGTTGCGTTACCATCCCAAGCTTTCCGCCAGATCCCTGGCCGCGGGCAAGAGTTTCAATGTCAATTTGCTGCTGGGCAGCATCTGGAAAGATTTGACTTTGCCGTCGAATGCCATGCTGATCGACGCGACCTCCCGGGAATTAAAGAAGAACGGATACAACTTGGTACTCACGCCGATCACGGTTGGCGATATCGATGCCATGACCCGGGAGGTGAGGCAGACCCTCGGCTCGTGTTCGGTCGATGGCACGATCATCGGCGCTGGTCTGTTGAACCAGGATTTGCGAGAGGAGTTCAACTCCAACCGCGTCCCGGCGGTACTGCTGGACATCCATATTCGCGAGGAGAATTTCGGATGTTTTCCATTCATTCACCATCTCGCCTACGACGAGTATCCCGGACAGGAAGCGCTACTCGAACATCTCATAAAACTCGGACATGAAAAAATCGCCTATATCACGGAAGGACCTGCTCCTGATATCATGTCGGCATTCACCAAAGCGGCGGAAAAGCATCACTTCGATTTTTCCGAAGCCGATGTTTTCTGGTTTCTCGATTGGCGCAAGGAATCCATTTCCTCTATTGACCGGCAAATGTTCTTCTATGAAAAAACGGCGGAGCAGTGGAACGAGTTAAAACGGTATTCGGCACTGGTTTGCACGGATACGGTAGGAGTCATGGGGATTGTCCGCTTTCTGAAAAAACAGGGATTGGAGGTGGGTAAAGATATTTCCGTGGTCGGCTACGGCAATTGCGAAAGAGTTGGAGCTGGCATCACCACCGTCGACAAGTCCTGGACGGAGACGGGGAGAATGGCCGTAAAGATGCTGTTGCATGCGATCACGCATCCCGATGATCCCGTCCAGCACGTCAAAATGCCGACGCGATTGCTGATCGGCGAGACCACGGGAAGGGTCGGGGGAGAGGGTAAGGGTGTTAGGGGTTAAGGGGGAGGTGTTAGGGGGGGAAGGGTTAGGGATTAAGAGTGGAGGAAATGAAGAAACATGAAGGAATTGTGTCGAAAGTTTAAAAAAACGCAAACCAGCAGAAGGAGGTACCGAAATGCAACCGCAAAAAAGTCGCAAGTCGTTGGTGTTCACGCTTATAGAGCTCCTCGTGGTGATTTCTATCATCGCCATCCTGGCGGCGATGCTGCTGCCGGCGCTGGGCAAGGCCAGAGACAAGGCGAAAACAATTCAGTGCCGAAACAACCTGAAACAGATCGGAACCGGACATATGTTTTACCAGGCTGATTACAATGACTGGATTGTGCGTATGCGAGTATATAACATTCCGGGGGTAAATACCGCGTATTGGCCCAGCATCATTTCGTATTTAGTCTATCGGGATAAGAACGTGAACATTCCACAGCAAGTGCCGGCGATGAATGTCAAGTTGTTCAGTTGTCCATCCGAGACCGGATGGACATCCAACGCCATCGGTTGTCACTATGGGCTCAACTCCAGGTTGTGCGGCAGCACGGGCGGACGTCGTAAAGCAAGTCAGATTACCCATCCAGCGCTGGCGATACTCAATCTGGACGACGCCCGGAGCACCAACAACGCCATTGACTATGTGCTTCAGCCGACGGCGGCGAATACGCGCATTGCCTTCAGACATCCGAAGTATCGTTCCACCAATGTTTTGTTCTTCGACTGCCATGTTGAGGACAAAAACTACGACTACCTGATTCGCAAAGCGGACGGTACTGTGGACTCTGGAGGATCTAGCGTGAGTTTATCAGGGAGTTGAGATTATTTTTCTTCAAGCAAATCACTATCAACAAGATACAGTGATTTTAATTGTATACACTAATTCCATTAATTTGCATTTTTCTTTTATGTGCATCAAGGCATGATAGGCTTTCCATCATTTTTTCTTCATTTTCATCTAAAATCTCTAATTGATATTTCACATCAATTTTCTTTTTTTCATTATTTAAAACCGTTGCAAGCCTAATATCATTTAATGCATCCAGTAAATTATCCAAATTTCCTTTATAGCCAGTCTTTTC
>JAGYNC010000317.1 GCA_018400135.1 Victivallaceae bacterium | reverse complement strand
TAATTTACACTAATCTTTTGTCTTCTCTGTGTCTCCGTGGTTGGTGTTGCGTTGTGTGCGTGGTGGATTTTTACCACGGAGGCACGGAGGCACGGAGCGGGGGACAGAAACATGAAGGACAGAAAAATGGGAAGAAAATCTTGCGCGGCGCAATCTTTTCTAGGTTTGAACAGAAGATCGCAAAGGTCGCGAAGGAGAAGGCAAAGAGAAGAGACGATGTGGTTGTGAAACTGATGATTTTGTTTGAAAAATCCTCAGTTTCACAATCACGCCTGCATTTTTTTATCCTTTGCGTGCTTAGCGATCTTCTGTTGATATTTTTGTCCGCAATATTTCTGTCATTTTTTTTACGCCCGAGGCCGGGCGGCTCCAATTGCGGCCGGGGACGATTGTACTACTTTTTATTCTCTCTATTGTATTTTTGTCGTTGTCTTTACAGGAAGAAAGGATTTACAACCTCCAAAAGCATGATATTCATATTTGTTGTTTGCAAAGAACGGCGTGGACGCTGTTGTTACTTTGGCTGGGGTCGCGACCGTCCCGCTCGCATCATGCGGGCGGGATGCCCGCGTTCCCAGTCGGACCGGGACTCACAGCTTACAATTCACAGTTTACAGCTTGCCACTCACCGTTTACAGCTCAGGTTCCTGTCCGAGCAGCCATTTCCACGTGGGCAAAACCTGGATTTGGCCTGCTTCGGTATCCAGCTGATCTTCTTCGTTGTAAGTCAACAGCAATCCGTGATCTCTTCCGGTTTCTTTCATGGCTGTGGTTAATCCCTGGATTTCCCGCTTCCGGTTGTCGTCATTCAACTCATAACAAACCTGTATGAGGTCGATGATTTCGTCGCGGTCAGTTACCACAAAATCGCATTCTCGCCGGCCCCGGTTGAAATAGAAAACCTCCTGTTGATTTTCCATAAATTTCAACAGGACCAAAGTTTCAAGCTTTTGGCCCGCATCATTCGAAAATGCGGGGCGATAAGCCGTGGCGTACCCGGTATCATTGACGTAAACCTTACTCTGACTTTGCTCCCGGCGCGCGACAGATCGGTCATATTTCTTGATTTGAAATATGGCATAAGCATCGACGAAATGGTCTATCAAGCCATAAAGAGTATCCTTGCTGGTGGATACGCCGCGTGAACGAAAGTCATTATATAGTTTATTTACGGAAACAAGCTTGCTGTTATTGGCAATCAGACGCAACATAAATTCGCGAACGACATGAGGGTTATGCAGGTTGTGCCGCTCTAAAATATCGCGATAGAGAAGTACATCTCCGTATTCCTGTAGAATGCGGATAAACGTCGGCTGGTCCACTTCGAAAACTTCAGGGTATCCCCCTCGGTGCAGATGCTGGTCAAATTGGGCAAGAAGACGATTGCGCTTGCTCGCGGCATAGATATTATCGGTATCTATATCAAAATACCTGAGGCGTTCACGGAATGAAAACGGGAGAAGCGTGCTTGACAATGTGCGCCCCCTTAATCGGGAGGCGATTTCACGACTGAGCAGCGTGGCCGAGGATCCTGTTACATAGATTTCTCCACTTCCCTCGTTTTGCAGACGGTGTAAAAACTTTTCCCAGCCCGGAACTTCCTGGATTTCGTCAAAATAGAATGATACATCTTTTAACGCAATGTCTGGATACAATTGCTGGTAGGCGTCCAGTATTTGCTGAAAACTTTCCCGGTTGAAAGAAAAGCGTTCGTCTTCGAAATTGATATAGATTTGGTGTCGGGGATCGGCACCGCCTTCTCTTGCCTGCTTGATCATGGAGTAGAGATATGTGGTTTTGCCGGCCCGTCGCGGCCCGATGATAGACTGTATTTTGCCGAGAGCGTGTGGCAGCTCCAGGTCGCGCGGCACAATTTCATCCGGCAGCTTCCGCTCATGGAAATCCGCAATTAAATGTTTAAACAAGGTGCTCATAATATTTCCTTTTTGAAAGGCAATATACGGTGTGTTCTGGCTTTTGGCAAGGAATCACTCGAATGAGGCTGATGATAAATGACGTGTGTGGGAGAAAAATAGGAGCAGAAAAACATTTTGTAACCACTAATCTGCACTAATTTACACTAATCTTTTGTCTTCTCTGTGTCTCCGTGGTTGGTGTTGCGTTGTGTGGTGGTGGATTTTTACCACGGAGGCACGGAGGCACGGAGGGGAGGACAGAAACATGGGAAGAATATCTTGCGCGGCGCATCTTTTCTAGGTTTGAACAGAAGATCGCAAAGGTCGCGAAGAAGAAGGCAAAGAGAAGAGAAGATGTGGTTGTGAAACTGATGATTTTGTTTGAAAAATCCTCAGTTTCGCAATC
>JAGYNC010000316.1 GCA_018400135.1 Victivallaceae bacterium | reverse complement strand
AGACGGGGAGACGGGGTGAAAGGGTGAAAGGGAGAAAGGGAGAAAGGGTGAATGGGAGATGGGGAGAATGGGAGACGGGGAGATGATACCGGTCGCAGGCAGCAGCCTCCGTGCCGTCCGAAAAGTAGTGCCAGGTTAGCCTTAAACCGGCACTTACAGCGCGTCGGCCTGGAAATAAAACGTCGGCACAAAGGAGTGTCGCGGCATAAGGCTACGCCTGCGACTACTTGGTGGTCGCGCAGCAATCCTTGGAGTGCCTGCCTGTGCGGGTACGCACGCAGACAAACGGTGCCCCCGCGCCGCTTTGTTTCACGGCTCGTTTATTCATTCGTGGTTGAACATTTTTCGATTCCAATTACGACAACCGCTGCGCTGACAACAACAACGAATCTTTCTCTCCTGATTTTCCATTCTTCCCTTCCTTCATGCTCCTCATGGTGAAAATATCCCTCTCCCTCTCCCTCATTCTTCATTCTGCATTAGTAATTTTTCATTTTCCTCAGTGTTCTTTGTGCCTTGGTGTGAGACAATTCCTTCTCCCCGTTTTACGTGTTTTGTTTTGGGGAAGAATTATCACGCAGAGGCGCGGAGGCGTAGAGGATGATTTGCCATAATCAACGCAAAACACTCATGAAAATTCACATTTGCAACTCTCCCGAATTGCCATATATTCTTTAAATTCAGCGAAAAGAGCCACCTCCGAATATTATTTGTAAACTATTCAATAACTTGTTGTGCAGGAAAAAGCCAAGAACAAACTAAGTTACGATTTGGCGGAATAAACACAAGAGAGTTTGTACAAACGTTACAGGCAAGCTTATAAAAGGCGGAGCTACCGATGAAACTTACTGAAGCACAAATAGAAGAAATCGCGGGAGAGCTTGAATGCGGGTTGAGCTGTTTTTACAATCTCAAGACCGGAGAAGTGAAGATTCTCCCCAATCTTGACAGCTTGGTGGGAGAAGACGAAGAGTTTTGGGAAGATGATTTGAAGGAGCTTGATGAACATTCTGCTGACTTTTTTGAATTTAGAGGATTTAAATCTTATGAGTCTTATCAATTAATGGTTGATTTTGCTGAAAAGATAAACGATACTGGACTACAGAATAAATTGATGACGACGCTAAATAAACCAAAACCTTTTCGAAACTTTAAACGGCAAATTGATAATTCGGGTGAGTATCGCCAGCAATGGTTTGATTTCAAAAAAAACTGTTATATTCAATGGGTTAAAGACCAGATTGATGTAGGTGAATAATGCTGGTTTAGAATTGGAAGAATCAACATCCGATTAAGAGAGTTATCCCGTCGCAGAAAAAACAGGCGTGAAGAGTTGACAAAACATGAAAACTGAGTGCATGGAAGACTAAAAAAAATCGCACTGTAACCCTTTGCCTTTTTCTATTCGTTGTCTTTCCGTTCTCGCCGCCCTCATCTGATATGATAATAATTTTCTCGGTTCCTGACAAATCAAGATTACTGAATAGTTGCTTTATAGGGTAGATTCATCAGGATAATGCGGGTGCGATAATGGATTTGGTATTGCGGTTCAGCTCAAAAATTCTGGCGGTTTCGAGCAGTTTTTGTTCCTGCATCGCGGGAGCAATAAATTGCATTCCGACCGGCAGGTTGGTGGTTTCACTGATGCCGGCCGGGATGCTGATCCCGCAATTGCCGGAGAGGTTGAGAGCGATGGTGAAAATGTCTGAAAGATACATCTGGAGTGGATCGGATTTTTCGCCGAACTTAAATGCGGTTGAGGTGGTTACCGGTGTCATCAGCAGATCGCACTGCCGGGCAGCGTTGACAAAATCCTGCCGAATCAGCGTTCTGGCTTTTTGTGCTTGCAGGTAGTAGGCATCATAGTAGCCGCTGCTGAGAACATAGGTGCCGAGCAGGATACGCCGTTTTACCTCACTGCCGAAACCTTGTCCGCGGGATTTGAAGTAGGAGTCAATCAAGTCGTCGGCCTCTTGTCTGGAACCATAGCGAATGCCGTCGAAACGTGCCAGATTCGCGCTGGCTTCAGCCGTGGCCACGATGTAATAAACTGATACCGCGTATTTGGTGTGGGGCAGGGACACTTCAACAATGGTTGCGCCGAGATTGCGCAGGGTTGTGATTGCGGCATCAAGTTGGCTTCTTACTGCGGCATCAATGCCTTCGGTTTCGAAGTACTCGCGGGGAAGTCCGATTTTAACCCCGGACAAATCACGGGTTTCAGCGGCAGCAACAGCGGCCGCGAACCCGCCGCATGGTTCGGGTAACGACGTAGAATCCAGTGGATCGTGTCCACCGATAATATCGAGCATGATTGCCGCGTCGCGAACGTCATGGGTAATTGGGCCGATCTGATCCAGAGAAGACGCGAATGCCACCAGGCCGTAGCGGGAAACCCGTCCGTAAGTCG
>JAGYNC010000315.1 GCA_018400135.1 Victivallaceae bacterium | reverse complement strand
CCATTGCCGCCGGCTCCTAGTCCACCGGAAACAATCATCGCCAGGACTGATTTCCCTTGAAGTCCAAACGCTCTTAATGCCCGATCCATGATAAACGCAATACGAGCAATATATCCGGAATCCTCCAACATAGCAATAAACAGAAACATAAAAAAAATCAGGGGAACAAACTCCATAACACCGCCGACTCCGCCTATGAGGCCATCACAAATCAGCGATTGCAATACAGGGATAGGTATATAAGTGGTGGCAAGATGAGATAAGCCATCGAAAAGCAAGACAACAATTCCGGTCGGACTTATCCATTCCCCGTGCAATAAAGGCAACCACTCCGCATTAGCACATCGAAAAACCACCGTAAACAGGACAAATACCACCGCCGCAAGAATAATGGGGCCCAAGAAGCGATTACAGACAATTCTATCAATACTGTCAGTGAGAAAACGTCTGCCGGTTTCCGAAAGCCGGGTAACTTCCCGCGCCGCGCCGCCGGCAAATCCATAACGAGCCTCTGCCACAGCAGTAGCGGGATCCTCGTTGGAGTGAGCATGTATTTTCGTCTTGGCCCGACTTAACACGTCCTCAATTTCGGCTCTTTTTTCTGTGTGCTGATGACCTTTCAGCTTGGCCAGGATAACTTCATCATCTTCCAACAACTTCAAAGCCACCCAACGCGTAGGGAAACGACCACAAAACTCAGTATCCGCCGCGATAACTGACTCCAACTGCGGTAATACCAGTCCCAACTCATGAGTATATGTCAGAGGTTTGGGAATAATATTATTTCGAATAGTTTTCAGACAGGCATCTTTCAAATCATTGATGCCGGTCGCCCGGTGAGCCACTGTCTTGACCACTTCAACGCCAAGAATTGCAGAAAGCATGGCAACATCTATTGAATGTCCCTTTTTCTCCGCTACATCAACCATGTTAAGGGCAATTACCACAGGAACTCTCAACTCAAGTAATTGCGCCGTTAAATAAAGATTGCGTTCAAGATTGCTGGCATCAACCACATTCACAATAACGTCGGGCTGTTCTTCAACCACATAGTTTCTGGCAACCAGCTCCTCCTGGGAATAGGCGGTCAACGAATAAGTGCCGGGCAAATCAATGATTTGTACTTTCTCTTTTTCAAAACGTGATTCGCCAATAACAAATTCAACGGTAACACCGGGATAATTGCCGACCCGCTGTGATGACCCGGTAAGTTGATTGAATAAACAGGTTTTTCCGGAATTAGGATTTCCGGCGACTGCTATTCTGTACATAACTGCTCCTACGAAATGATAATATTGCAAACAACAGGTTATTTCTTATATCTCAGAATGGGAAGCACCACACTCCACTTCAATCAAGTTCCCCTCAGAAACCCGTAATGCCAAGTCATAACCTTTAACTTTGATTTGAATCGGATCACGCAGTGGAGCATAACGCTCAATTTTTAACTCAACTCCGGACATAATTCCCATGTCCATCATTCGCTGCCGAATCGCACTCTTGGCTTTCACTCGAATCACTTTAACTGTTTCACCCTCTCTGACGTCCGCCAAAGTCATAATAGTTCCTTAATGCTATTGTCCATTTTTAATATCACTATTTTTAACCCTTACCAAAATTTTTTCAGCCATCCCATGCCCCAGAGCCAATCTGCCATGATCGGTGTTAAGCATTACCCTTCCTCCAGGAACAACGCTAATCAATTCAAACCGGCATCCCGGATTCAATCCCATGTCAGCCAGCTTATGTTGCAACCCGGCCCCTCCGCGCAAAGCCACAATCAACCCGCAGGTTCCTGCTTGCAAATTAGCCATTGTCGTCATGATGCCACTCTATATAATTCAAGGTAAGTTTATAAAAATTTAACTCGACTTATTAAGTTAGGTTAGCCTAATAAAAAAACAAGTCTCTACAATTTATTTTTGACAATTTATACTTGATCTACCCCTTATGAGAAACTATACTCTATCAAGCAAGTTGAAAATATCGCAATAACGGAGATTCGGTTTATGGCCAAAAACAATAAAGAAGAATTGGGGAAAATGTCGTTTGAAAAAGCTCTCGACGAACTTGAACAACTGGTAAAAAAAATGGAGGACGGCAATCTGTCATTAGACGAAATGCTGTCCTGTTTTGAACGTGGTTGCCTGTTGTCTAAAACATGCCGCACTAAATTGGAACGACTTGAAAAGAAAATAGAAATACTTCTGAAAGACGACGGTCAAGAGGGAGAGTGGAAGGATTTTGATGCAATATCAACCCGGGAAATTGCAGCAACAACGCCTCGTGTTCAAAAAGTCACCACCGATTTACTGAATGGTGAGCCAGGCGACGAAGAAAACTCCGAAAATGGCGACGACTTTCTGTTTTAATTAGACCGTGCTCGAAAAGCCTTTCAGGGTTCATGCTCCG
>JAGYNC010000314.1 GCA_018400135.1 Victivallaceae bacterium | reverse complement strand
CTTAAAAAAGAATGCGTATGGGAGCAAGACATCAGGAAATAAAAAAAAAGTCGCCAAGTCTTCTTGACAAAGACCTTCTCATGGGAGGCACGGAGGCGCGGAGGGGGGTGGTCTTTCGGGTAAGGTCCGGAAATTGTTGATTGCTGCGCAATCAGGAATGCCAACGAGCGCTTCGCGCAGGGGGAAGCGGGTACGACCCTCCGACTCCGTACAACGGAGGGCGATATCCCTGCCTGCGGCAGGCGCGCCCAAGGCGCGGGAAACATACCGGCCGGAGGCCGGTGGGGGCTGTCATTCGTCCATCTCAAGGGTGTTTCCTTTATAGTTGATCTATAGTCTCTCATTTGAATTTTTGTAATCGCTCACTTTTTGGGTGGGTCGAGGCTACGACACCCGAGGAGGTACGACGAGGCTGTGTAGTATTGACCCCGACCCATTGCAGGCACGTGCGGAGCGGCTTTGGCAGTATTATCGCGTGGGAGATTATTTATGACGCGACGCCCTTGCAAGGTGATTTTTATGGGAGCCCAGCCTGCGGGTTCGGTAATTTTTATTTTGATTTCGGCGTTAAGGTCAAGGGATGGTTCTTTTTCGCTGGCGGAAGCATCGGGAGAGACGGTTACGAAGAGGAGATAACCTTTTTCCGGTTCCGGTTTGCGTTGCAGTGCGGTTTTTATTGGGAAATTGGCTTTGACAGAGTGAATTTCGGTTTTTACGTTGTTTCTCGTAACATCGAGATTGAAAGAGTAGTGATAGTTTTTCCCGGTAGCCAGCGAGCCGAGATAGAGATTATCGCGGGGCAATACTTTAATCAGCGGAACCGCATTGCCAGCGAGGGTCAAGCGGAGGAAGCGTTGACGCGGATCATCGCTCTCCACGTAGATCGCCTTGACATAAGGGCCGCTGATGGATTCGGCTTTAATAGTTGCTTCAAAAACGGTGGTGGCTCCAGGAGACAACAATTTCTTATCGATTCTGGCTTCGGAACATCCACATGTTTTTCGGATATTGCCGATATGCAATGGGACATCGCCCTGATTGGTCAGTTGGAATTTGGCAACTTTGCTTTCGTTGGCGGGATAGCTGCCGAAGTCAACCGTTGTCTTGCCATTGACGGTAATAGCCGGAGCGGCGGCAATACTGGACATTGTCAATCCGGCAAAAATTAAAATTGTGATTGAAAAAAATGTTTTCATGCGTTACTTTTCGATATCGGGGAGGATCGGAGCCCTGCCCTAAATTCCACTCTCCAAAATTGAGGATTGCTTTAATGTTAGCATTGAAATTGAAAATCGCCAGTTGTTTATTGGCGGGAAGCGTAATTTTTTCGGCGGCAGCGGAAAAAAGCAGTAGCAAAGTGTTGGTGGAATATTTTTTTCAGGATGGTTGCGAGGAGTGTCGAAAGGTAAGTTCGCTGGTGTTGCCGCGTCTGGAAGAACAATATTCAGGGAGCTATGAATTGCGCGACTATAATCTGGCGCAGGACGAGAATTTTCTCCATCTCATTTCGCGACTCGACCAATTACACAACGACAGTAATTTCAGTGTTTATTTGATACTCAATCGTCAAATTGTACTGGGCGGATATCCGGCGATAGCGGAGGGATTGTTCGTGGCGATGGAGCGGCTTCATCCCATGACTAAGAAAGCGGCAGCGAATGAAGCGCCAACAATATCGGATAAGTTGGCAGCAAAGTGGGGTGGGCGCATGACACTGGCGGCAGTGCTAATCGCCGGGGTGTTGGACGGCATCAATCCGTGTGTTTTCTCGACACTGATATTTTTCATGAGTCTGCTGACCGTCGCCAAGATATCCGGTAAACGCCTGTTGGTAGTGGGACTGGTCTATTGTCTGGCATGTTTTATAACCTATCTGTTACTTGGCTACGGACTATTCAAAATTATTCGTATGCTGACCATTTTCGCTATTCTTAAATCGGTTTTGAATTGGGGAATGGCGGGAATTCTGCTACTGCTGGCGGTTCTGTCATTCCGGGATGTCTGGCGCTACGCTGGTTCCGGCGATAATGCCGGGAAAGTTTCATTGCAACTTCCTGCGTGGGTGAAAATACGGATTCGTTCTATCATGCGGAGCGGATTGAAAAATCACTACCTGCTGGGCGGAATATTCTGTATCGGGGCGCTGGTGACACTATTGGAAAGCGTTTGTACCGGACAAGTTTATGTGCCGACGCTGATGCTGCTGGCGCACGAATCGGGCGGTGTTTTTTCCAGATGGTTCGGGTTGCTACTGCTCTACAACGTCATGTTTATTCTACCGTTGTTAGGAGTATTCGCGCTCACATACGGAGGGATGAGCACGTTTCAGGCGATCAGACTAACGCGGGGCAATCTGCTGATTGCCAAACTGTTGCTCGGCACATTTTTCATTATTCTTGCGTTGCTTTTAATTAGT
>JAGYNC010000313.1 GCA_018400135.1 Victivallaceae bacterium | reverse complement strand
GGGTGTTTGATTCTGCTATTAACCCGTATTTGCGACGTGTCAAGGCGTTTTTCGACGCGTCGCAATTCCCCTGTACGAGAGAAATATCGTGACTTCAAAGCAAGGCCTCAACGAGCTTATATGGCATCGCTGGCAAAAATAATCAAAACTAATTTACAACACCGTTCTTAGCCCCTTAGTCGTAATATCTTGCTTGTTTTTGGCAAAATATTTTTCATGTGATTTGTAATATTTTTAAATTCAACACAGATTTTCACGGCTTGGGAATGACCTTAATTTGACTTAACTTGTCGTGGCTCCGGAGAACCTGAGGACGCGTCCGCCGAGCCATTCATGGCGTAACTTCGAGTGTTTTACTCCGAACTCCAGTAGTTGCGGCAGATTACGGCGTTTTTTCAATTCTATGCCGATGGAGTTCGTGTCAGTGGTTATTTCGGCTCCGATGTCAACGAATTTGTTGAAGAGAGTTTCCGCTGAACTCGCTTCAAAACCGGTTAATTCCTGCGCCAGCAATCGATACATGTTATGCGCCAGTATCGACATTGTCAGATCAAAATCAACTTTTACCACGATGGATGACGACACGCGGTTCAAATGGAAAAAGTAAATCTGTTCGGCAATGGTTTTCTCCACCAGCCAGCGCCTGGTGTAGGTTCGAATCAGCGTCTCCGTCGGCGAATCGAAGTCGTTGGTAATCAACAGAGCCGGTTTTATTTTGCCATGCCCGGTGATTGCGATTTGCCGCACTTTGCCATCATATCCTTTGAGTTGTATGCTTGAATCGTTGATATTCAAAGTCCGGTATTTGCCTCCGGAGCATTCAACGCGAATGCTTTTCCAGGCTGTCGGCAATAGTTGATCCAGCGCTTCAACTATTTTTTTACCACGACGGCGGATCGTGAGAAATTTGACATCATCAGCATTGATCCGGCTCAGATTTTCATAGCTGGTGAATTTGCTGTCAAAAACCAGATAGCGAGGGGCGATTCCACCGTCAGCGCGCCAGAAATCCAAAAATTCGAGTACGGTTTCCGACTCGTTCCGGTGGCGAATCCCGGCGTGTCCGTACGAGATGATCCCGCTGTCCGGGGAATGAGCCAGCGCCGCGAGGATGCTGGAAATCGCCTGATTGCGTTTGCCCGACCAGTTATTTTCAAGCTGCGAATCATCGCCCCAGCACGGAATGGCGGTGAAGTCCAATCCGATCGCGCCATCAAGCAGTCCGTGTTTCCGCCAGACCCGGTTAAGCGCTTGGAGAAAGTTCAGGTTCATGTCGCGCGTCACGCGATAGGAATACGAAGAAAACCAGGCCGTTTTCGGCAACACATTGAGTCCGGCGAAAAGACCAAGACCGCGATCCATGCACCATGCATCGTCATGGCTGTAGCGGGAGAAATTTGACAGCTTCAACGCGAGAAAAGCCATGATGCTGTTCAACTTGGGGATTGTGGCGCTTCCAGGATAATCGCTCTCCCGGATAACCCGGTCGATTTCATATTTCGCAATAAGCTCCGCAAAGAGAAACAAGCCTCCGACAGCGGTGGAAAATTCATCTTTTTGAGCTGTAAACAGGCAGGAAACCGGAGCTTCAAGGCACGTTACCGCCTCCGGCGAACGTTCTTTCCGGGAACAACGCCGCGGCAGACGTCCAAACCCGGCCCGGTTCAAAACCTTCCAAATGTAGGAGGTTGAAACCGAACCGCTGACCGCGTCGAGGCGTATTTTGATGTCGTCAACCGACAAATATTGCTTGCGCAGAGCGATAATGAGCTCATCCCGGTCAGGACAGGAGTCGGCGATATGGCGAACGCGTTCGACTTGCGGAAAGAAAAAATCGCTTCGCGGTGAACTCTTAAGATGTGCCCTGAAATCACGAATCAGGGAATACACCGTCGTCCGTCGATACCCGAAAGCCCCGGCGATATCATCAGCCTTGCGGCCATCGACAAAATACGCGCGCAATGCCTCATATTGCCGCTGGACGGCAAGTTCAGGCTCCAGAAAATAATTCCTTTCAAACTTAATCCCCGATGTATCGTTGCCCTTGCTCATCACGTACTCCTCATCTCTGTTAAGGTTAATAAAAGATGTTATACATGATAATATAACTCTTAAAAGTAAATAAATCAATAGATGAAATCGCTATTTGGCAAATTTTTAAGCAGAAAAACAGCAAAACAAGATAGTGTGGCATGAATATGCGACGATTTGATGATTATATTTTTTAAAAATAAGACCTTAATAACAAAACTGATGCAATGTTATTCATGCTCGTAACGGCAGAAATATGGTCATGAAATTAGGGTTTGCCAGTATCGTGAAAATCTGTGATAATAGCTTAAAAAGCTTATTAGCATTCCCTGTTTGCTATTTCCTTTGATTTTATCATTACTCTAAGTATCCGTTAATAAATAACT
>JAGYNC010000312.1 GCA_018400135.1 Victivallaceae bacterium | reverse complement strand
CAACGAGAGCGGGTAACGAGTAGTATGCGTTCTCCGAACGCATGAAACGAATTTTGTGAGGCAATGCTGATTGCGTTCGGAGAACGCAAGCTACTGAAATGCGGCTCCGTACGACGTAGCGCGATATGCTTACCCGCCGCAGGCGGCCCCTCCCTTCGTGTTCTTCGTGCCTTGGTGTGAGATATTCCCTTTCCCCATCAGTGTTTCATTAGTGTTCATTAGTGGTTGGCCCTCCCTCTCTCCCATTCTGCGTTTCCCCCTTTTTTTGATTTTTCAGGGGCCGAAAAAAAACCGCTTCGCCGGACTGTTTTATAGCCAGACGAAGCGGTGATTGATTTGGTGCAAATTTGATATTACGCGTTGTAGGTCGAGGATGTGGTTGACCCGCTGTTTTCAGTCCAGGTGGTGTGGAAGAACTTTCCACGCGGCTGGTCAACGCGTTCATAGGTATGGGCCCCGAAATAGTCGCGTTGTGCCTGCAACAGGTTTGCCGGTAAAACTTCTGACCTCAGAGAGTCGTAATAAGCCAGCGCGCTGGAGAATGCTGGTACTGGAACTCCGTTCATGGCGGCGGCGGCCACGACTTTGCGCCATGATGTTTGACAATCATCAATAATTTGTTTGAAGAAATCGTCCAGCAACAGATTACTCAGTTGCGGGTTTTTATCAAACGCTGCCTTGATATCGCCTAGGAAGCGGGCGCGGATGATACAACCACCCCGCCACATCAACGCGATTTCGCCGTAGTTTAAACTCCAGCCGTAATCCGCGGCGGCCAACTTCAACAACTGGTAGCCCTGAGCATAGGAACAGACCTTGGACGCGTAAAGAGCTTTGCGGATATCTTCAATAAACGCCTGACGGTCGCATTCACCAGAGCACGATGACTTTTCCGGCCCACTGAGAACCTTGGACGCGGCAACGCGTTCTTCCTTGATAGCGGAAAGACAGCGCGCGAATACCGCTTCGGCAATGGTTGGCGCGGGCGCTCCCAGATCAAGCGCGCTGGTACTGGTCCATTTGCCGGTGCCTTTCTGTCCGGCGGTATCGAGAATAACATCCACAACCGGTTTCCCGGTTTCCGGATCAATTGTGGACAGAATATCTCTGGTGATTTCGATCAGATAACTGTCCAACTCGCCCTTGTTCCAGTCGGTGAAAACTTCGTGCATTTCCGCGGCGCTCATGCCGAGGATATTTTTCATCAGATTGTAGGCTTCGCAAATCATTTGCATATCGCCGTATTCGATGCCGTTGTGAACCATTTTGACATAGTGTCCGGCACCGTCATCGCCAACCCATTCGCAACAAGGACTGCCGTCTTCAACCTTGGCGGAAATCGCCTGGAAAATCGGTTTTACTGCTGGCCATGCCGCGGAGGAACCGCCGGGCATGATGGACGGTCCCAGCAATGCCCCTTCCTCGCCACCGGAAACCCCGGTGCCGATATAGAGCAGACCCTTTTCTTCCAACATTTTAGTACGTCTGATGGTGTCAGGAAAATGGCTGTTGCCACCGTCGATAATGATATCTCCTTGTTCCAGATGTGGCATTACTTGATCAATAAAAGCATCAACTGGCGCCCCTGCTTTCACCATCAGCATAACCTTACGCGGGCGTTTGAGTTTGGCAACCAGTTCTTCGACGCTGTGGCAACCGACAATATTTTTCCCTTTTCCCCGGCCACTGATGAATTCGTCAACGCGTGTTACTGTTCGATTAAAAACAGCAACCGAGAAGCCTTTACTTTCCATATTGAGGACGAGATTTTCGCCCATGACCGCGAGTCCAACCAGACCGATATCGCACTTCTTTTCCATCATTTATTTCCTTAATTTATGTTCACTCAGATTGCGGGATTCCGAAATGTGAGTATTTAGATCGTGTTTTCGCACTTCGAAAATTGGTTCGGGGTCAAATACTATACAGCCTCGACTTCACCCAAAGACTACTATGTTATATGGGCTTGCTTAGCAGCATGCCTTTTCCGAACGCATAGAGCGGGGCATTGCTATTTGCGCTCGGAGAGCGCAAGCTACGGTTGCCGCAATCGGCACACTCCGTTGTTTTATAGGATAATTTTGCTGATTTTCAAGCTGTTATGATTATTTTTTTCTTGTCTTCAGCCAACTATGTAAGGCCTTACTCTTTCCTTTGGAGCGGGCTCGACCCCACCCAAAGAGTGAGGCCTTACCCAACTATTTTTAGTGGGCATGTGGATGGGCGAAAATAAAAAACCGGAAACTCCGCGATTAACTTCAACGCGATGTTGCGAGCTAACAATTTACCGGTAAACGACTTGGCTTATTTTCGGCCAGGCACTATTACAGGGATTTGCCGGTGAGAACGTGATACGCTTCCAGATACTTTTCTGAAGTCCGGTGAACGATATTTTCCGGCAGTTGCGGACCGGGCGCAGTTTTG
>JAGYNC010000311.1 GCA_018400135.1 Victivallaceae bacterium | reverse complement strand
CCACACCATCTTGGGTTCCAGAGTTTCATTGTTCCTTCTCCAATGCTTTGATTATACGCTCGATATACGCCGCCCGGTTCGATTCACCACCTCCGTGATACCAGCCTGCAGCCTGTACCCAATTCGTGCATTTGTGCCGATTGTACATCAGCCTCAGATATTCTCGCGCGGCATGTTCATTTGCTTTCGGGTATGTCAGATCAATGCTCTCAGATATATCTATCGTTTTCTGAAGCTCCCGTACAGCTATTTTGGTTACACCGTACCGCCCGTAGGACTTACCGTCCGGGTGTACGCCCAAGTCTCGGTTGGACGATTCAACTACAGCGATAGCCTTCAGCACATCATTGCATGAGTAGTCGGACAATGCAATAGCGGTTGTAATTGTGATTACGAGTAGTATTAGCTTGGTTTTCATTCGTCACCTTCGTCTTGAATGGATAGAGTAAACGACGCCCACAGGCCGTTATATTCCATTGATGTTATTTTCAGCCGGTCTTGATACTTCCGCATCATCTCCAGCATGATTTTTTCCTGTTCTGTCTCGGCTGATATCGTTACGGGTCTGGTTACTTTGTTCGGACAGAATCGAGTTTGCTCGTAAAAAGTACAGCCAAACGCTTCCGGCCCCCGTATACCAGCAAAAACAACAGCATTCAGTCGATCGTCTGACAAGCATATTCCGTTGTCAAAATATTTGCACTCGCTACATGTTTTCATTGTTCACCATCCAATCGTTTAAGTTTATCGGTCGTGTTACCTTTGCTTTCATTCTTCTTCCTGCGCCTTCCAGAACGCGCACCAGTGTGTTTTCTGCGCTTTGCCGCTCGGATGCCCAAAAAGCGGCTTCTGGCTCGTGCATTTCAGGACTTCCGAAAGCGGCACGTCGCACTCGTTCCATTTGAAAATCAGGACGCCGCCATTCTTAAGGACGCGGAAGCACTCACCGAATCCACGTGTCAAATCAACGCGCCACGTTTCGCGGTCAAGGCTTCCGTAGCTTTGAGCCATAAAGCTATTCTCACCAAGAAACAGATGAGGCGGATCAAACACGACCATTTGAAACGTTTCGTCTGGATATTCCATTGCGCGGAAGTCGTGGACACGATCCGGCAGGCATCGGCGCGTTCGAGCATCCTTTCCGCGCCCGACCACCTTATCAGGCATCACGCGACAGTCCGCAAACAGCACGTTTGGGTTTTCCTTATCGAACCAGAATTGCCGACCACCACAGCAGGCATCCAGTATCGGCGGGTATATCGTATTGTCACTCATTCGTCCCCCATTGTTATTGAGTTCCATTTTTCAACCGATAGTTCGGATGTTTTTTCGATAGGCCCACGCAGGCAACACCCTACACATTCTACAAAGCTCCAGCCGCTTGGCCTTGTTGTTCTTATTACGTCCGGATGATTACAGTTCGGGCATGGTTTCATTTCCGGTTCCGGCTCTTTCTTTTGATCGAAATAAATACAGCCAAATACTTCCGGTTTCCTTACTTTAGAATAACCCACGGCTTCTATTCGATCTTTGCAAATACAACAATCACCGCTCCAATACTTGCACTCGCTACATGTTTTCATTGTTCCCCCCTGAGTATATTAACTCCAATCACAAACGCCAGACAGAGTGCGTTTATTATTACTGCTATTCCAAGCTCTAAAGGGTATTTAATCAACAAGTACCCAATCCCCAGGATAGCGGCCAACAAAATAGGTGCAATAAGAATAATTCCTATGATTTTCATTGTTCACTCTCCAGTCGTTTCGGTTAAATTAACAACTATACATTCTACTTTTGGTATATTTGCGCCCCATTCCACTAACGCAAAATCTTCAGAAGCAACCACCAGACACAACCGCTGATGATCATCACTAAAATGCCATCTCACAAGCTCTTGCTCTTGCGTGATGACAACAACACACTTCCCGCACAATACATCAAACAAGATGCTCATGTCAATCTCAATAATTTTCAATCTGTTTTTCATTGTTCCCCCATCCACGTTGCTTCATTAATAAACACATGCCATACCAAACCGCTGGACATTTGTACTGTTCCTATATATGCACAGTATTGTCCAAAGTTTTGGCCCGTGGCAATCACCCCTATCTCATATATGACCTTGCTTTTTTCGGGAACCACAATAGCCCATAGCACAACTTTGCCTCTCTGTTCGCCGACGTTAAGAATATAACTATCGGCAGGCATTTCAATACGGTTGAGACACCCCGCTTCAAGTTGATATTTATATATTTTCATTCTGATTCCTCCAGTCGTTTAAGTTTATCGGTCATTTTTTCTAAACACCGCTTTATCATCTCCGAACCTCTTTTCAGACTCAATCATCCGCTTCAGCGTTTCCGGGTCGTCAGGGAGCACAATCGGCAGCCCTCCCGTTCTTATATATTCAGTCATGGTCTTTCTCCTGTGTTGTT
>JAGYNC010000310.1 GCA_018400135.1 Victivallaceae bacterium | reverse complement strand
ATCGGGGTCAATACTACAGAGCACTAATCGTTCCTCCTCGGGTGTCGTAGCCTCGACCCCGCCCAAAGAGTGAGCGATTACAAGCAGAGGGTGCGATATTGCAAATCAGTGCGAAATATGTGGAAAAACTTGATTCAGAAGATGTTAATGCGCTGGCAGAGCTTGATGCTCATGGTTTCATTCCTGGCAGGGGAGAATCTTTTGAGCAGTATAAATTCAGGTTGAAAAGGATACTGGTGGCGATAGAAGAGTTCAACCGGGACAGCGAGAAGAGTGGAGAGATTGATGTGTTTGGCGGATTGGTGCTGCGTCAGGAAGACAGGATAGCGCCCGAAATCGTGGCGGAAGCCTCATCTTTAACCGAACAACTCTATCGCTTTTCCATAGATTGGGCGCCGGGATTTTTTTTATCAAAGGACATCGGGCTGTTATGGGGGGGGTGCGCTATTGCTGATACCGAAAAGCCGTTGACCATATTCCTTATTCGTGATAGTTTTCGTCATCGCAGCCGCTGGTTTATTTATGATCGACGTGAGTTGTTGGCGCATGAATTGTGTCACACGGCTCGCGGGTTGCGGGACTACAAGCTGGAAGAATTTTTCGCTTATCAGACGGCACCAAGCCGATTAAGGCGTTATCTGGGAAATTGCTTTATTAAAAAATACGACGCGCTATTGTTTCTCTTGCCGGTACTGTTATTGCTGGGGGTGCAGCTTTTTCAGACATTCGCGGAGGTGGAGTTTCCCATCTGGCCGTTTTGGATTATTGCCCTGCTGTATCCAATTTTCCTGTTGGGACGGAACCAATTAGCGCGCAACCGTTTCTTTCGCGCGAAAAAAAGATTGTTGAAATTTGGCTATTGTGAAGCCGCGGCGATTCTTTTTCGTTCAACCTGGGACGAAACTGGTATTATTGCCGGCCTGAAAACGAAGCAGGAATTTCTTAATTTTGTCGATTCAGTGGCGGACAATGAATTGCGTTGGAAAATAATTCGGCATCGGTTTATCGTATCCAGGTGCCTTGAGCCGTAAGAAATTCAGTGCAGTGCTGTCCTTGCAGGATGAAATGTGAACTTGGTCTGTGATAGCGGGGACGGCATAACGCGGTTGAGGAGAACGGCGACGAGAGCGAACAACGAATAGAAAAAGAGTGAGGGATTACAAATTCTTCAGGGAGATGAAATTATGACAAACACACGAGAAATTGCCGGATATCTTGATGAATTTTTGAATATTCGTGCTATACCCGAAGATCACTCGAACAACGGGCTGCAGGTTGAAGCGTCAACCACCGTTAATAAAGCGGTTTTTGCCATTGATGCGTCATTGCAACTCTTTGAGTCTGCGGCTGCGGTTAATGCTGATTTTATTTTTGTTCATCACGGCATCAGTTGGGGAGCTGAACCACGACGGTTTACGGGAACTACGGGACGCCGTTTGGAGCTGTTGTTCAGCCATGGGATTTCGCTTTACGCTGCTCATTTGCCGTTGGATGCCCATCCGGTTGTCGGACACAACGCCTTGCTGGCAGATATGATCAAGCTCAGCCAACGGCGACGTTTTGCAGAATACGATGGTGCATTAATCGGGGTAGCCGGGGTTCTCGACCCGCCTCAGACCCTGTCGACATTAGGGGCGGTTTTTGAAAGGGAACTGGGTTGCAAAGCAACGGTGTTCGGGGGAGGGGATGATGTGCCAGCTTGCCATGCCGGAGTAATCTCAGGGGGAGGCGGCATGGATGGGTTATCGGCTGCCATCGATGCCGGGCTTGATTGTCTGATTACCGGAGAGATGACTCACACTATGTATCATGCAGCCAGAGAAGCAGGGCTGAGATTCTTGCAGCTCGGGCATTATTGCTCGGAAAAACCGGGTGTTCTGGTTGTAATGAAAGAAATTGAGAAATGTTTTGGTATTGATTGTCAGTTTATCGATATTCCGACTGAATTGTGAGGGAAATAATGAAATACTGTCTTGGAAATATCTATGGGGTTACCGCATCCTTATGTATTATGGGTTTGCTGGTTGGTTGTGCCGCGATTGACCCTGACCCGACCCGTGTCGGCGCCTATAGACTAACGCAGCAAGAGTGTAATTCTCTAATCCGGATTGCGCGGTATAATCTTACCAGAAGTGACCGATACGTTACCGCCAGGGAGCGTCATATTATAACCAATCGTGAGCCGGAATTTAATATTGCTTATTCTGCCCCGCGAACCGGCAAGGCTACCATCAGATGGGAACTTGGTCGTGGTAGGGTGATACGGGTGACCGCGTTTGGTCCGTTCCTTACTTCACGCATGGCCTGGCGGGTAAATATTGAAAACTTTAGTGAAGTTGAACACAATAAAACGCGCTTGGCCGGCAAACCGCTTGGCAAGGAGGATTTTGCTGATTTGTTGCCTGCCGCGCGGACAGAAAAAACGAAGTCTTCTGGCAGATAAAATCCATAAATGGAGG